>CAMATS010000014.1 GCA_945861195.1 Rhodoferax sp. OV413 | reverse complement strand
CGCGGCACCTTTGAGAAGACTACGGCGGCGGGGTGTTTTGTGATCGGTCATGGGTTTCTCCAAAGTTAGAGGGGATTCTGTGAGTCGACAGAAAATTGGCGGCATGGATCGTTATGCTCACCCGATTTTCCGCCAGTTTCAGCCAATTGGTATCCGTAGAAACCAGTAGAACCCGCGACATGGCGCTGGCACCGAGCTCAACAACCATGGTCATCTGGCAAGGGGCTGGGTACCGACTGTGCGGATAATAGACGCATGACTTTCTTGGCCATCGACGTGGGCAACACCCGCCTCAAATGGGCGCTCTACCAACAGCCCCGCCCAGGCGCTGCCCTGATCGCACAGGGCGCCGAGTTTTTGGAGCATATCGAGCGACTTGCCGAGGGGCCCTGGGCCGAATTGCCCTCGCCCAAGCGCATGCTGGGCTGCATTGTGGCGGGAGACGCGCCCCGGCGCCGGGTCGAGGAACAAATGGAGTTATGGGACGTGGCAGCCCAATGGGTCGTGGCGAGCCCAAGTGAGGCCGGGCTGGTAAACGGTTACGACCACCCGGCCAGGCTAGGCGCTGACCGCTGGGTTGCCATGGTCGGGGCCTGGCACCATCTGCTGGCCCAAGGCCCTCCGGGCCCGCTGGTGGTGGTGATGGTCGGGACAGCGGTCACGGTAGATGCGCTGGACGAAAAAGGCCGGTTTTTGGGTGGCCTGATCCTGCCCGGCCACGGCATCATGTTGCGCGCGCTGGAGACGGGCACCGCCGGCCTGCAAGTGCCTACCGGCGAAGTTCGCGCCTTTCCCACCAACACCAGCGATGCACTCACCAGCGGCGGCACCTATGCCATTGCTGGGGCCGTGCTGCGCATGGTGCAGCATTTGCACCAGCAGTGTGGCGCCGAGCCCCGCTGTATCTTGACCGGCGGCGCGGGCTGGAAGATGGCGCCGAGCATGGGCCTGGCTTTTGAATTGGTCGACAACCTGATCTTCGATGGGCTGCTGAAGATAGCCGAGTGCCGTTCGGGCACCTGACTGCGCAGCTCAGGCCCCCAGGCCGGCAACAGCTTGGCCCAACACCTGGCGGGCCTGGCTGAGAATTTGCTCCCGCCACAGGGGCGTGTCGGTAAAAAACGCGTCTCTCATCTGCTGATGGATCTGTGCTGCCAAGCCGGGCGCTGCCTGCGGATGCTGGTGCAGCCAGTGGTCAGCACGCAGCGCTTGGAGCATGTCGGCAATCGGCAAGGTGCCGTATTCCAGGGCCAGGCCGGTGTACTCGGCCTGCGGACATTCTTGGTAGGCCGCGCTCCACATCAGGCCGGTGAGCCAGGCCGAGCTGGAGGACCCGTCGTAGATCGAGGTGACTGGCGTGGCGCCATTGCCGCCCCACCAATGGCGCGCGCGGGCCAGGGCAGCGGCGTCATCACGGCAGGCAAAAATACGCTCGCCCAGGCCACTGGGTCCCAGGCCGGTGTGCACATCAACCCAGGCCAGCCGGCGCGCTGACTGGGCCTGCTCGCGCAGAATTTGCCGAACCGTCTGGTTGCTCCAAGTGGGCGCGGTACCGCCGTAAAACAGGCCGTCGGCAAACTCGTGCTGGCCCCGCGTGGTGGTAGCCTGAAAGCCGGCCATGCCGTGGCGGCCGATGTACTCGGTCAGCCCCGCCACATTGGCAGCATCCGGCGGCCAATGATCAGGCAGCAGCAGCGGATGCAAGCCACGGTAGGCTTCGTTGATCGGCAGGGCTTGCGAAAAATCCTGAAAATTGCGGTTCAGGTCAACATTCTCATGGGTCACCCGGCGCAGGTGGGAAAACCCATGGGGATTGAGCGCATGCACATACAAAAGAGCCACGCCATTCGCCCGGCTTTGCGCCCGCAAAGCGGCATCCCCCAGCGCGTCAACCTGCACGCCGCTGCCGCAGAAGCCCTCCACACCATGGCAGGCGCTCGTCACAATCAGCAGCCGATCGGCGTTGGCAGCGCCATCAAGCACCAAGTCTGTGGCGAGCGCCTCGCCGTCGCGGCCAGGCAGCGGGTGCGGGTAAGACTGCACCGCCAGGCCGGCACTGGCAGCAGCGGCTAAAAACTTGGCCCGTGCCTGGGCGTAGCTTGACGAGAAAGGCTGGCCTGGCTCCATGTCGTCGGCCCCTCAAGCGGCCTTGAACCAGGCCTCCGCCAGCCGCACCCAGTAGGTGGCGCCCAGTGGGATCAGGTCGTCATTGAAATCGTAGCTCGGGTTGTGCAGCATGCAGGGGCCGCCGCCATGGTCAATATCGCGGTGCGAGCCATCGCCATTGGCAATGAAGTTGTAGCAACCGGGTTTGACCTGCAGCATGAAAGAGAAATCTTCAGCGCCCATGGTAGGCTCCTGCTGCAGCACATTGTCCGGGCCCACAATGCTGGCCATCACGGCGCGGGCAAACTCGGCCTCTTTGGCGCTGTTGACGGTGGGCGGATAGTTGCGGAAGAATTCGAACTCGCAGCTCAAACCAAAGGCTGCGCAGGTGTGCTCGGCAATCTGCCGCATGCGGGCTTCGATCATGTCGAGCACCTCCACGGAGAAGGTGCGCACGGTGCCGCGCAACTCGCAGCTGTTGGGGATGACATTGGTGGCCTCACCGGCATGGATCATGGTGACCGAAATCACGCCGGCGTCGATGGGTTTTTTGTTGCGCGTGATGATGGTCTGAAAGGCCTGCACCATCTGGCAGGCCACGGGTACCGGGTCCAGACCGTTGTGCGGCAGAGCGGCATGGGCCCCCTTGCCCCGAATGACCACCTTGAATTCATTGCTGGAGGCCATCACTGGCCCCGGGCTGACAGCAAACTTGCCCACCTCGGTGCCGGGCCAGTTGTGCATGCCAAACACGGCGTCCATGGGAAACTGCTCAAACAAACCGTCCTTGATCATCTCGCGCGCACCACCACCGCCCTCTTCGGCAGGCTGGAAAATCAAGTAAACCGTGCCGTCAAACAAGCGCTGCTTGGCAAAGTGCTGCGCGGCTGCGAGCAGCATGGCGGTGTGACCGTCATGGCCGCAGGCGTGCATCTTGCCTTTGTTCTGGCTGGCGTGGCTGAAGGTGTTGAACTCTTGCATGGGCAGGGCGTCCATGTCGGCGCGCAGGCCAATGGCGCGCTTAGAGGTGCCATTTTTGACAATGCCCACCACGCCGGTGGTGCCTAGGCCGCGGTGGATGGGGATGCCCCACTCGGTCAGCTTGGCGGCCACCAGGTCGGCGGTGCGCACTTCTTCAAAACAGAGTTCCGGGTGGGCATGAATATCTCGGCGAATGGCGGCAATCGAGGCGGCCTGGGTCACAATGGAATCAATGATTTTCACAATATCTCCTTTTTTTACGAGTCTAGCGCGAAGTTACCCGGGCTGCCCCAAGCAGGCCCATAGACTGCGTTGCTCGCCAAAAACTCGGCCAGCCCCTGCGGCCGGCAAAGCTGGATAAGGCCATGACACCCTCCAATATTTTGATTCACAGCAACGACCACGGCACTGCACAAGCAGAGGCTGGCAGCCACCAGGTGCTCGGCGCTTGCCCGCACGATTGCCCGGACACCTGCTCCTTGCTAACCACCGTCTCGCTCGGCGTGGCCATCAAGGTGCAGGGTAACCCGGCGCATCCCCAAACCGCAGGTACTCTGTGTGCCAAGGTGGCCCGCTACACCGAGCGCAGCTACCACCCCGAACGGGTGCTGCGGCCACTCAAGCGCAGCGGCCCAAAGGGCAGCGGACAGTTTGTACCCGTGAGTTGGGACGCCGCGTTGAGCGATATCGCGGCGCGGCTGCAGGCCATCATGGCGCGCGGTGGCGACGCAGCACAGGCCATCCTGCCTTACAGCTACGCCGGCACCATGGGCCTGGTGCAGAGCGACAGCATGTCCTCGCGGTTTTTCCACCAGCTTGGCGCCTCTTTGCTGCAGCGCACCATCTGCGCATCGGCCGGCGGCGAGGGTCTGGTGCACACTCTGGGCGGCAAGCTCGGCATGCGGGTGGAGTTTTTTGCGCAATCCAAGCTGATCCTGATCTGGGGCAGCAACTCCATCACCAGCAACCTGCATTTTTGGCGCTATGCCCAGGAGGCCAAGCGCCAGGGCGCCAAGCTGGTATGTATCGATCCGCGGCGCAGCGAGACGGCAGAAAAATGCCATGAACACCTGGCACTGCTGCCCGGCACCGATGCCGCGCTGGCACTGGCCTTGATGCATGAGCTGATCACCCATGACTGGCTGGACCAGGCCTACCTGGACGACCACACGCTGGGCTGGGACTTGATGCGCTCGCGTGCCCTGCAATGGCCGCCCGAGCGGGCGGCGAGCGTTTGCGGCATCAGCCCAGCACAAATCAGGGCGCTGGCAGAAAACTACGGCATCTGTGCGCGGCGCGGGGAGCCTGTGGCGATTCGCATGAACTACGGGCTGCAGCGGGTGCGCGGGGGCGGCAATGCGGTGCGGCTGATTGCCTGCTTGCCGGCCCTGGTTGGCGCCTGGCGGCACCGCGCTGGCGGCGTGCTGCTGTCAAGCGGCGGCAATTTCCCGGTCAACTTAGATGCACTGCAGCGCCCCGATCTGCTGGCCGGGCGCTGGCCACGCAGCATCAACATGAGCACCATTGGAGACGACCTGCTGCGCCCGGCCAGCGCTGAATTTGGCCCAGCCATCGAGGCCCTGGTGGTGTACAACAGCAACCCGGTGGCGGTGGCGCCCGACTCTTCCCGTGTGGTGCAGGGTTTTGCACGCAGTGATTTGTTTACCGTGGTGCTTGAGCATTTTCAGACCGACACCGCTGATTACGCCGACTACATCCTGCCGGCCACCACCCAGCTCGAACACTGGGATGTGCATGACAGCTATGGCCACACCGACGCCCTGCTGAACCGGCCTGCCATTGCGCCGCAGGGAGAGGCGAAAACCAACACCCAAATATTTCGAGAACTGGCCCAACGCATGGGCTTCAGCGACCCGGCCTTTGTGGAAGACGACCTCAGCCTGTGTCGCCTGGCCTACGGGGAATCGGTGGACTTTGAGGTTTTGTTGAGCCAAGGCTTTGCCTGCGTCAACCAGGAGCCCGCACCATTTGCCCAGGGCGGCTTTGCCACACCCTCTGGCAAATGCGAGTTCTACAGCGCCAGATTGGCGGCCCAAGGGCTGGACGGCCTGCCTGACTACCTGCCAAATTACGAGTCGCCCGGCTCGTCTACAGACTATCCCTTGGCCATGATCTCACCGCCGGCCCGCAACTTTCTCAACTCCAGCTTTGTCAACGTCAAGAGCCTGCGCGACCAAGAAGTTGAACCGCTGCTGGAGATGCATGCCCAGGACGCCGCCGCACGGGGCATCAACGATGGCGCCACGGTGCGGGTGTTCAACCAGCGCGGCATACACCATTGCAAGGTCAAGATTTCGCAGCGCGCCCGCCCTGGCGTGGTTCACGGCATGGGACTGTGGTGGCGCAAATATGGCCTGGACGGCACCAACGTCAACCAACTCACCAGCCAAAAACTCACCGACCTGGGGCAGGCACCCACGTTTTACGATTGCCTGGTGGAGGTGGCGCTGGCGTCAACCCCGGCATAAGGCCTTGTCATTTCATCTCACGAAACGAGCGCTGGCCGTCGTCTAGGGTTTTCCCGCATGCCGCACCGCTGGCTGGCTGAGTAAGCTCTTGTGCATGGCTTTGCATCACCTGTCCCCGGATCAAGTGGCGTCCTACCACCGGAACGGCTACCTGAGCCCACTGCATGCCATGGCGCCGGCCCAGGCGCAGACTAATTTGGCGCGCTACCAGGCGCTCTGCGCGCAAGAAGGTGGTGTGCTGACCAAGCGCAGCAACAACAAGCCGCATCTGCTGGTGCCCTGGCTGGCTGAACTGGTGCGACACCCAGCTATTTTGGATGCGGTCGAGGACGTGATCGGGCCCAACCTGCTGTGCTGGGCTTCAGGTTTTTTTCACAAGCCTGCGAACTCTTCAGACTTCGTGTCATGGCACCAGGATTCGACCTACTGGGGTCTGTCCAAGCCAGAGGTTGTCACCGCCTGGGTGGCCTTCACGGCGTCTTTGCCGGTCTCGGGCTGCATGCGCGTGATGGCGGGCACGCAAACCCAGGACCAGCTCGCGCACCGCGATACTTTTTCGAGCAGCAACATGCTCAGCCGAGGCCAGGAAGTCGCGGTCAACGTGGACCCGTCAAAGGCCATTGACATCGTGCTGCAGCCCGGCGAGTTCTCGCTCCACCATATTCGGATCGTGCATGGCTCGGAACCCAATTGCGCAGACTGGCCTCGCATTGGCTTCGCCATACGCTACATCCCTACCGACATGCGCCAACTCTCGGCCATCCGAGACAGCGCAACGCTGGTGCGGGGGCGTGATGATTTCGGCCATTTTGACCCCGAACCAGCACCGCAATCTGATTTTCACCCGGATGCGGTGGCCTTCCACAGCAGCATGATCGAGCGCACCACGCAGATCCTTTTTGCTGGGGCTAGCAAGAAACATGAGTACGAACCGCTGCGCTCACCCCCTTGAGCGCAGGTGCAGGATTTAACCAAGGAGAAATTAAATGCTAAGACGTCGCCAGTTGATTGCTGGGGCCGGTGTGACCGTAGCCGCCGCCCACCTCCCGAATGCCCAAGCCCAGACGGTGACCAGTCTGCGCATCACCCATGTCTTGTCGCCCAACGAGCCAGCCAATGAGGCCTGCTTGCTGCTCGCAGCACGCATCACCGACAGAAGCCAGGGGAAAATCAAGGTCGAGGTTTTTCCGCAAGGTCAGCTCGGGGGCAACAAGGAGCAGTATGAACTGATGCGCCAGGGCGCCAACGTCATGGTGCTTGGCGATCCGAGCGCTATTGGTGATTTCGTTCCAGATTTCGGTGTGCTCAACGGGCCCTACCTGCTCAAGCAACCGCAGGAGTTCCGCAAGTTACTGGCCAGTCAGTGGTATGCCGAACTCAACGCCCGGGCACAACGCGAGCAGTCGATCCGGGTGCTTACCCTGGGTGGTTTTTTCGGTGCACGGCATGCACTGAGCAACAAGCCGCTGCGCACGCCAAACGATTTCAAAGGCGTGGCTTTTCGCGTGCCGCCAACCTTGATGTGGATAGAAACCTTCAAGGCCCTGGGCACGCGCCCGGTGACCATCCCGTGGCCAGAAATATACAGCGCCATGCAGCAAGGTGTGGCCGACGCCGTTGAGGCCCCGTTTGCATCACTTTGGGGCATGAAGTTGCACGAAACACGCAAGGTTTTGTCCTTGACCGGGCATTTTCTTTCGTGGATTGGGTGGATCATGAACGAGCGTTTGTGGCAGCGGATACCAGCCGATTTACGCGCAATCATCCAGGAAGAAGCCGATGCCGCAGCCGCCTTCATGACAACGCGAACGCTCGAAATTGACAATGAATACATCAAGCGCTTTCAAGACGCTGGCGTTACCGTCGTACGCGATCTGGACTACGCGGCACTGCAAAAGGCAACCGAGAGCGTCTACTCGGCAATACCAAACTGGACCCCTGGTTTGCACGCCAGAGTCAAGCAAATTCTGACCAGCTAAGCACGGGGGGATGCGTGACCATTTGCCACTGACGCCGGACGCCGAATGGGCGCCCGGCGCGTGGCACCGCAATATCGAAGAGTGCATTGCCTGCGTGGCCTTGGCAATCACTGTGCTTTGCACGTCCTGGGGCGTATTCACCCGTTATGTTTCTGCGCAGCCGGCCACCTGGGCTGCCGAGATCGCAGCAGCAGGCTTTTGTTGGGTGATCTTCTTTGGCGGCGCAGCGGTCTACAAGCGTGCGGACCATGTGTCGATTGATGTCCTGGTCGTGCGCCTGCCAACTCGCCTGCGCCGCGCGATTGCGATCAGCGCGGATCTTTTGGTGTTGGTTTTCCTGATAGGGACAAGTTGGCTGGCAAGCGTGTACACCGCCAATTCCTGGGACTCTCCCATGCCCTCGCTTCGCTGGCCCTATTCGATCCATTACGCCGGTGCGGCTCTTGGTCTGATGGCCATGGCCCTGCGCCATGCGCAGTCGGCGTGGCGCCGCCAGGTTCTGGCAAACTAGCTCTCAGAGCGCGCGATGGAATACCTGCCCCTGTTGCTGATGCTGGTCTTGTTCGCACTCAATGTGCCAGTGGCCATGGCGATGGGCATAGGCGCAATCTCCTACTTCGTCTTCAAAGCCGACGAGTTGCCGCTCGAACTCTTTGCCCAAAGACTGATCAGCGCGACAGACTCATTTCCGCTACTTGCCGTACCCTTTTTCATACTCGCCAGTGTGATCATGAACCACGCCGGCATCACCCGGCGCTTGATGGCGCTGGCAGAGTCGCTGGTAGGCCACATGACGGGTGCACTCGCGCAAGTCAACGTGCTGGTCTCAACCCTCATGGGCGGACTGTCTGCCTCAGCTAACGCGGATGCCGCAATGGATGCCAAGATGCTTGGGCCGCAAATGATCCGGCACGGCTACAGCCCAGCTTTCGCGGCCGCGATTTCAGCCTGCTCGGCAGTGATCACACCGATCATCCCGCCCGGCATCGGGTTCATCATCTACGGCTTTATCGCCGATGTGTCGATTGGCCGCCTTTTCATGAGTGGTGTGGTGCCTGGCCTGATGCTGTGCGTCTTCCTGATGGTCGCTGTACACCTGATTGCCCGCGCTCGCGGCTATAAAGCGCAGCGCAGCACTCGCGCCAAGCCAGCCGAAATATGGCGCGCCTTTGTCGATGCCCTGGGCGCTTTGTCTATCCTGCTCTTCATTATGTTTGGCATCCGCTACGGAATCTTCACGCCAACCGAGGCGGGGGCATTGGCCGCGGTTTACGCGATATTTATTGGCACGGTCTGGCATCGCGAGCTCAAAGTAGCCCATATTTTCCCGATTTTGGTGGAGTCTGTACTGGCGGTATCGGTGGTGATGCTGATCATCTGCTGTGCGACTGCCTTTGGTTATTACATGACCTGGGAGAGGATTCCGCCGCGCATTGCGGTGTGGATAGTGTCGATGACCCAGGACAAATACGTCCTGTTGTTCTTGATCAACCTGCTGCTGCTCATCGTCGGGATGCTGATCGAGGGAACGGCAGCACTGATTTTGCTGACGCCGATACTGGTGCCGGTAGCGCTCAAGATCGGCGTTGACCCCGTGCAGTTTGGCCTAATCATGGTGCTAAATTTGACTATTGGCGGCGTCACGCCGCCGGTGGGTACTTTGATGTTCACCACTTGTTCTATCCTGCGCGTGCCGCTTCAAGACTTCACCCGGGAGGCCTTGCCCTTTATTGCGGCTATGTTCATGGTGCTGCTGCTGGTCACCTATATTCCAGCACTCTCGCTTTGGCTTCCCAATTTGGTATTTAAATGAGCCGGGTCTAGCGCCCAGGCGATTGATTGCGCACCAAGAAATCTCCAGCCCTGAGCTCGGCGATGTTGCGCACCCCCGCCAAGCCCATGACCCGGTCAAGCTCGGCGTGCAGGATACTTAAAACCTGGCTGACGCCGGCCTCGCCGGCCGCCGCCAAGCCCCAGAGGTGAGGGCGACCCAGCAAGACCGCATGGGCGCCCAGTGCCAAGGCCTTGAAAACATCGCTGCCGCGGCGCAGGCCACCGTCAATCAGTACCGGTACCTGGCCTGCGACCGCTTCCACCACAGCGGGCAATGCACGCAGGCTGGGCAAGGCGCCGTCGAGCTGGCGCCCGCCGTGGTTTGACACGATGACACCATCAACGCCTTGGGCAATCGCCTGTTTCGCCTCTTGGGGATGAAGCACTCCCTTGACCAGCAGGGGGCCGCTCCAGTGCTGCCGCAGGGCATCCAGGTCTTTCCAGTTCATGCCGGGATCCAGCAAGGAGCCCATGCGACCGGCCAGCTCGGCCACTGACTCGGGCCTGTTTTCACGAACATAGTTGCCAAAGGTGATGCGCGGCAATTCTTTGCGCATCGCCCACCACCAGCGGCTCTTGCGGGCAAATGCCATCAGCTGCGCCGGCCCAAAACGGGGCGGGATCGAAAAGCCATTGAGCAGGTCGCGCTCCCGTTTGCCCAGCAACTGGTTGTCCAGCGTCAGCACCAGGGCCTGGTAACCGCTGGCCTTGGCGCGGTCGGCCAGCTCGCGGGTAAAGCCGCGGTCCTTGTAGATAAAAACCTGCATCCAACGCATCCCGCTGTGGGCCTGTGCCAATGTCTCGAGCGTGCAGACCGAACCGTGGCTCAAGCAATACACCGTGCCATATTTTTGCGCGGCTTGGGCGGCCGCCACCTCGCCCTGGGGCCAGAACAAGCCGGCCAGGCCGGTCGGTCCAATCAGCATTGGCGATGACAAGCGCTGGCCGAGCAGCTCGATGGACAGGTCGCGAACACCCGCACCGTTCATCGGCCGGGGCAGAATTGACCAGTCCTGAAAACAGGCCTCGTTGTCGCGCAACGTGGTCTCGTCTTCGGCACCGCCATCGATGAAATCAAAAATCGGCCGGGGTAGGCGCTGGCCTGCCAGCTCCCGCATGCGCGCTACGCTGAAAGCCGTAGCAGGCAGGTGCTCGGTGCGCTTCATGGCTGCGGTGAGTCCTGTAGCTATTTCAGGAAGGACGGGCCGCGCGCGCCTTGGCTGACTGCTTTGTCAGCTGCAGCTTCCGATAGGCGAATGGCTGGCAATTTGGCAATCACCTGGGCGAGCAGCTTTTGGGGGATCACCACCACGCCATCCAAATCAGCCACCACCACGTCTCCGCTTGAAACTTGGTGCCCGGCGATGCTGACTGCAAAGCCCACCGTGCCAGGGCCGCTTCGGTGCGGGGAGTTGGGCGTAACACCCATCGACCATGCAGGCAGGCCGACGGTGCGAATTCCGGTCAGGTCGCGCACGCAGCCGTCGGTCACAAAACCAACTGCGCCACAGTTTCTGGCCATGCCCAGCACCAGGTCACCGGTGATGGCGCAGCCGGTGAACCCGTCGGCGCAGGCCACCAGCACATCGCCGGGCTGAATCTCGGAGAGTGCATGGATCAGTGCCAGGTTATCGGCCGGCCCAGCATGGCAGGTCAACGCCACGCCGCAAAATGCAAACTGCTCGGCAATGGCGGGTTTGAGCCTGAAGTCAAGGGCGCCCGTGCCCCCCATGGCATCCACCAGAAACCCGGTGGGCGTAGACCGAAGCTGGCCGAGCAGGGCTGGATCAGGCCGCTCGAAGGACTGAACCTGAATATTGGGAACCTCTTCTATCATGGTTTTGCTCCTGGGCTGGGTTCAGATGGTGATGCGCCGGGCCCGGGCAGTGACTGGCCAAGCCTCGGCTGCCCGGCCACCCCGCACGGCCCAGACCTCGCTGTGCAGCGCCATGGTGGGGCAGATGTGGCGCGGCAGGCCGTAGAGCACATCGCCCACCGCATAGTCTGCAGCGCGCGGGGTTTGCAGCACCAAATGCTCTTCGCTTTGGCCCACGGCCACGGCGTCCTCCAGGCCAAACAATTGCACCCGCGGGTGCGGCATTTCTGCCGCCACTGACTTGTGCCCAAGGTCCAGGCAGAGCCGGTCAGGCGTGGGCTTGCTGATCACGCGGGTCATCAGCACGGCGGCGTTTTGCATGTGGTGGTCGGGGCACACTTTTTCTTGGCCAAAGTCCCACAGCACAGTGGTGCCGGCGCCCACCTCGACATCCGGATGCTGGGCCATCAGGGCAAAAGTGGGTGTGCCGCTGGCAATCAAAAGGGGAACTGGCAGGCCTTCGGCGCGCAATTGATCACGCATGGCCCAGACCGGCGCAAAGGCACTCATGACCTGCTGCTTGAGAGCGCCCGCGTCAGGCTCGTGCAAATGCCCGTCATAAGCGTGCAGCCCGCCCGGTGTCACCGATGGGGTTTGGCACAGTTGCCGGTACAGGGCCAGGGCCGGCTCGCCGGGGATGATGCCGGTGCGGTTCATGCCTACGTTGAGGTCAACATAAAGCATCAGTTGAACGCTGGCCGCACCGGCCGCCGCGCTCAAGGCTTGCAGGTTGGCAGGGTCGTCCACCAGGGTGGCGAAATGGGTCGCGGGAAAAGCCTTGATCAAGGCCATCAAGCGAGGAATATTGGGGCCGTTGGGTTGATGGGCCAGCAAAATGTCTTCGCCCCCTGCGCTGGCGGTCATCTCGGCCTCGGCAATGGTGGAGACCTTGAACTTGTGGATGCCAGCGGCGCGCTTCATGGCAATGATGGGCGCGAGCTTGTGGGTTTTGACATGGGGGCGCAAGCGGCTGACACCGCCGGCAAGCTCGATCATGCGCTTGAGGTTGTGCTCAATGCGCTCGGGGTAGAGCAGCACGGTGGGCGAAGCAATGCTGTGCGCGTTGGAGATGGTGTACCAGGGTGTCATGCTCGGGGCCTTTCAATGGATGGCTCAGGGTTTGCTGTTACCAGGCGGACCAGCCGCCATCAACAATCAGATTTTGCCCGGTAATCCAGCGCCCGGCGGGACTGGCAAACAACGCTACAGCACCGTTGAGGTCAGTGGGCAGGCCCAGCCTGCCCAGCGGAACCTGGGCTGTGAACCGTTCGCGGGTGATGGGGTCGATGCCGGGCTTGGGGATTTGCCCGGGGCTGATGCAGTTCACGTTGAGCCCATGCTGCGCCAATTCACAAGCGAGGGCCCGCGTCAGGTTGAGTATGGCGCCCTTGGCCGCATGGTAGGACTGCGAGGAACGCTTGAACTCTGGTCCGTAAAGTTGCGGGTCGCTGCCCAGCGTGGCATGGATCGAGCCGACCGTGATGATGGCGCCTTGGCGGGCCGGCATCATGGCACGGGCGCCAGCCTGGGCGCACACCAGGGTGCTCGTGAGGTTGTTGCGCAGGGTGGCCTCCAGGTCTTTGACCTTGATGTCAGGCGCCATCTCACGGCCCTGGCCGCCACCGGCGTTGCAGACCATCACATCGAGCCGCTGGCGGGATTGCCAGGCCCGTTGCACCACGATTTGCATGGCGGCCTCGTCGGCCGCATCGGCCGGATGGGCATGGGCAGATGCGCCCTGTTGGCGCAGGGTTTGTACCGCAGACTCCAGCACATCGGCGCGCCGGCCGACCAGGTGGACTTCGGCGCCGAGTTGGGTCAGGGCTGTCGCCATGGCCAGCCCCAAGTGGGTACCCCCGCCAGTGACCACCGCCACCGCGCCTTGCAAACTGAGCCAGTCTGGCACGGCCGGTGCGCTGGTTTTAACCTGACCGCCTGGGTACTGGGTGCTCATGGCTGCTCTGGTGTGCTGGGCAGGCAGCTTAAGCGGCGCGCAAGACCCGCCCGGGCCGGGCGCTGGTTTGCTCGCCCTCGTGCAGCACCAAGCAGCCGTTGACCAGCACATGGCAAACACCTGCTGCGGCTTGGGTGGGCCGCAGGTAGGTGGCACGGTCTGCCACCTGCGCCGGGTCAAAAACCACGATGTCGGCGGCCTGGCCCAGAGCCAGAGTGCCACGGTCATGCAGGCGCAGGCGCTCGGCCACCCGGCCGCTCATCTTGGCAATGGCGGTGGCGAGGTCCAGGTCGCCAAGCTCGCGCACAAAACGTCCCAGCACCCGCACGCTGGCGCCAAAATTGCGCGGGTGGGGGCGCCGGTGACCTTGGTCAAAGCACATGGCTGAGCCATCTGAGCCCATGACCGAGCGCGGGTGCGTCAAAAAAGAGCGCATGTCTGCCTCGGTGCGGTAAAAAAGCACCACCATCACCCGGTTGCCACCGTCGCGGCACAGGCGTAAGACCAGTTGCGCTGGTGAGATGCCAAGTTGCCCGGCCGCCTGCTGCAGGTTCTGGCCCTCTTGGGTACCAAGCAGCCCGTCGGTGCGGGCCAGCACCACCCGCTCCCACAGCCAGGGAATCAAGTGGGCCGACCAGCCTTTGAGCAGGTCAGCTTCGGCGCGCGCCATCACATCGGCATCTTGCAGCCGCTCGCTCATGGCGGCAACGCCGCCCTCCTGAACCCAGGGCGGCAGGTACTGCGTGAGGGCTGAGCTCGAAGCATCGTAGGGGTAGACATCAAAGCCGGCGTCCAGACCCTGGTCCACGGCCTGGTCGAACCGGCGGGTCCAATCAGCCGCACTGCCCCATTCGGACGGCGTGTTGATGGCAGCATGGGAGTACTGCACCCTGACCCCGGCGGCAGCGCCCAAATGCAGGGCTTCTCGCAAGGGGCCGTAGCGGTGGTCATCGCCTTCGAGGTCCTGATCGCGCGCATGGGTGGCATACAAACGCTGGCGGGCAGCCAGCACCTGGCACAAAGAGAGCAGCTCTGCGGTCGGCGCGTAGCGGGAGGGCACATAGGTCAGCCCGGTGGTCATGCCAAAGGCGCCTTGGTCAAGCAGCAGGCTCAAGCTGTCGCACATGGCCTGCATCTCGGTCTGTGTGGCAGCATCGCTGCGCACCCCCATCGCCGCAATGCGCAGGGCACCGTGGCCGACCAGCGGTGCGATGTTCAGGGCGATGCCGCGCGCCTCTGCGGTTTGGCGATAGCCCTCCAGATCGGTCCAAGCCAGGGGCGCGGGGTCATCACCGATGCCAGCCAGCAAATCAAGGTGCAGCGCCAGATGCGCCGGGTTGACCGGAAAAGGCGAGAAACCGCAGTTGCCAGTAACCTCGGTCGTGACCCCCTGGCTGACCTTGCTCTGCCCCCGACCGTCGATCAGCAGGCTCATGTCGGAATGGGTGTGGATGTCGATGAATCCGGGGGATACCACCATGCCGCGGGCATCCAGGTCGACCCGGGCAGCTTGGGTCGATGCCTGGCCCATAAAGACAATGCGGTCACCCTGAACACCCAGGTCAAGTTCAGCCGGCGGCGCCCCGGTCCCGTCGAAGACCGTAGCATTGCGAATCAGCATATCCCATGCCATGCCAAGCACTCCATGCTCTTGCCTGCTATGGGTTACAGCGGCGCTGCAACCAGACCGAAGGCTTCACCATTATCAGAGCGGCACTACCGGCTGGTGGATGGCGTCTGTTTCGCCTGACGCAACAGCAGACCGCCGGTCAGCGCCGGCGCCAGCCCTGGGTGCGGCGCTCCAACCGACGGGTCAGCAGCACATGGGCTATTTTCACGCTGGCTGAGGTGGCCACAATCGTCATGGCCATGGCCGCAGCGGCGGCCGTGAACCCGGCCTCATCCATGTTAACGATGGCAATGGCCGCGAGCTTGGTGTCGGTCGAGTACAAAAAGATCACCGCCGACACGGTCGTCATGGCGTTGACGAACAAGTAAATGCTGATGTCCAGCACGGCGGGCAGGCAGACTGGCAGGGTGACACGGGTCATGGTGCGCAGCAAAGACACCTTGAGCGAGGCGGACACAGCTTCAAATTCGTGGTCCAGTTGCTTGAGGGCGGTGCTCGCCGTCAAATGGCTCACGGTGTAGAAGTGGGTCAGTGAATTGATCACCAGGATAGCCATGGTGCCGTACAAAAAACCAAAGGGATTGCCCTTGGCATTGAAGAAAAAAATGTAGGCCAGCCCCAGCACCAAGCCGGGCACGGCCATGGGCAGCATGGCCATGAACTGGGCCACCATCCGCCCAAAAGCAAAGCCGCGGGTCTTCTCCAGCAGGTAGGCACCAACAAAAACGACCGCTGTGCCGATCACCGCGGTCCAGGCCGCCAATTGCACTGAATGCCAGTAGGCGGCCCAGCCGTCCGAGTCAAATTCGCCAAAGGCATAGTTGCTCAGGGTAAGCGTCAAGTTGTAGGGCCAGCGCGTCACCAGCGAGGCCCAGGCAGCCATCGCCAGCACAATAAAAATCATGCCGCCAACCAGGGTACAAAACACGAACAGCGCCCAGTCACGCCGGGCTGCCGGCTTGGGCACCAGCGGCACCGCGCGGGCTGACAGCAGCGCCACCTGGCGCCCCTGCAAGATTCGGTCTGCGGCAAAAGCCACCACGGCCGGGATCAGCAGCACAAAGCCCACCACGGCGCCCATTTCGAAGTTTTGCTGACCAATCACCTGCTTGAAGATATCCGTGGCGAGCACATTGAAGCGCCCGCCAATCACCTTGGCAATGCCAAAGTCGGTGATGACCAGCGTAAAAATCACAAAACCGGCGCTGATCAGGCCGTATTTGGCACCTGGCAAGGTGACGGTCAGGAACACGCGGGTCTTGGAGGCGCCCAGGGCGTCTGCCGCTTCATACAACCGCGAATCCGCCATGGAGAGTGCCGCCAGCAAAATCATCAAGGCATGCGGGAAGCAGTAAAACACCTGGGACATCACGATGCCAAATGGCCCGTAAACCGACACCCCAAACATCCAGCTCTTCAGGAAACCCTGGTTGCCAAACAGGTAGATCAGCGAGATGGCCGGCAGCAGCGAGGGCGCCAGAATCGGGATCAGCGCCAGCGCCTGAAACAGACCCTTGAAGCGCATGCAACTGCGCTGCAGCGCGTAGGCATACACAAAGGCCAGCGGCAGCACGATGGCCGTAGTCAGCACCGCAATAAACAAGCTGTTCCAGACCGAGGCAAACAGGGACGGCGTGGAGAAATAACGCAGGTAGTTGGCCAGCCCGATGAACTCGCCGTTCTGGTTCTGAAAGCTCTTGGACAGCAGCCACCACAGCGGCAGGATCAGGGTCAGCAACAGCCAGCCGATCAAGAGGCAGATGCCTGC
>CAMATS010000013.1 GCA_945861195.1 Rhodoferax sp. OV413 | reverse complement strand
GACATATGGAGCCGATGCAGTGGTTTACCCTGATCGTATTCGCACTCACCATTCTGGTGGTCATTACCAACTGGATCGACAGTACGCTGGCGGCGCTGATCGGCGTGGCCATCATGGTCTGGGCCGGCGTGATGTCGGATACCGATGCCTTCAAGCTGGTCGACTGGAACGTGATGGCGATCTTGGTTGGTGTCTGGATCATCGCTGGCTACTTCGGTAAATCCGGCGTGCCGAGCTGGCTGTCGATACAGGCCCTGAAGCTGTCCGGCGGGCGACCGGGCCTGCTGGTGATCATTCTGACCTTTCTTGCCGGCTTCATTTCAATGTTCGTCGATAACGTGGTGACGATCCTGATGATGGCACCGGTCGCGCTGCCTCTGTGCCGCGCGCTGAAGCTGCCTGCGGTGCCGGTGGTCCTGATGATCGGCTTTGGCGCCAATTTCATGGGCACCGCGCTCATCATCGGCGACCTGCCGCCGCAGATGCTGCACAGCGTCGCGGGAGCGGAGTTCTTTGACTTCATCTGGCAGCATGGCCGCCCCTCGTCGTTTCCGATCCTGATGGTGACGTTCTTAGTGACGCTGGCTTTCATGTACTGGTACGGCTTTCGCGGACATCAGCGCGTCTCTGATATCTCCTCGCTGGGCGTCGAAGCCAAGATTGAGAACCCGCTGTTCGCCACCATCGTTGTGGTCTGGTTCTTCGGCACGGTGATCGCAATGTCGGCGCGCGAATACGTCGGTGTGACGCTGGGCTTCATCGCCATGACCGGCGCGGTGTCGCTGGTGTTGGTGCTGGCGCTGCTGGGCGACCGCGTCAAGCAGGCGCACAGTTTTGAAGAATGCCTGAATGAGCTCGATTGGCGCGCGATTTTCTTTTACGTGTCATTGTTCGCGCTGGTCGGCGGTCTCGAGAAAAGCCATATCCTCGACATGCTCGCCGACGCGCTGAGGCCGATTTTTCTCGAGAACTATGCGCTCGGCGTAAGCCTGCTTTACTGGGTCACGGTTCCCATTGTCGGCCTCGTTGAACATGATGCCTATATCCTGACCTTCCTGCATACCATCAAGGATCTGGCAGGCGCTGGCGTCGAGCCGTGGCCGCTCTACTGGATGTTGTTGTGGTCCGGTACGCTGGGTAGCAATCTGACCATCGCCGGTGCGCCGGCCCTCTACGTCGCGCTGAGCCTTGGCGAGAAGGAAGAGGGGCGCAAGTTGTCTCTGCGCGAGTTTCTCTCGTGGAGCATTCCATTTACCCTGATCTGTTCGACTGTCTGCTACATCCTGGGCATGCTGATCTGGGTGTTGCCGTATACGAAGTAGGCCCGGCAGCGCGGGTTTGCCCGGTATGGTCAAAATATCCATCCGACCCAAACGGCTGAGCTAAAACCCAGAATTTACGCCGACAAAACCACGGCTGAAGCCAGCGCAGGCAGCATCAGCCCCCGTTTAAAACGACCAGCACCCTTACCCAGCCTGACCTCAACACCAACTCCACCGCCTCGCAAGGCCACGCAGACACGCCCGCTGTGCACATCACGGGCCGCTGAGTGTTGCACCGCCCAGCCCCCCTGGGTAGCCAAACAAGCTGTCCAAGCAGGCGCTGCGGATGTTCTTGTACCGGATTGGCCGCAATGCTGTCAAAATTGCGAGCCGACAATTAAAAATGGAACTCCACCGTCATGAAAATTCGCGTCCTCGGTTGCTCCGGGGCCATCGCTAAGGATTGCCGAACCACGTCTTTCCTGGTCGACCAAGACGTGCTGATTGATGCGGGCACCGGTGTGGGGGACTTAACCCTCGAGGAGATGCGTGGCATCTCCGATGTGTTCCTGACCCACGCCCACCTTGACCACATCGCAGCCCTGCCCCTGATGGTCGACAGCATCGCCGCATCGCTGACAAAGCCCCTTCGGCTGCATGCCCTGCCCGGCACGATTGCGGCCCTGCGTGCGCATATTTTCAACGGCGCCATCTGGCCGGACTTCAGCCGCATTCCCAGCGCCGAGCATCCTTTCATCAGCTTTCACGAAGTCGCAGTTGGGCAGGTGCTGCAAATTGGCAACAAGCACATCGAAGTGCTGCCGGCCGTGCATATCGTGCCCGCAGTGGGCTACGCAGTATCGGCGGGGCAAGGCGCCTGGGTGTTCTCCGGCGACACCGAGCGTAACCCGGCCTTCTGGCAACGCGTGAACCAGCTCCCGGTGGCCATGCTGGTGATCGAAACTGCCTTTAGCAACCAGCAGCAGGGTCTGGCACGCTTGAGCCTGCACCTCTCACCGGTGTCATTGGCGCAAGAGTTGGCCCTGATTGCGCCAGACCGCATCTACCCGATCTACATCACCCACACCAAACCCGCCGAGGCTGATCTGATCATGAACGAAATCCTGGAATTTGAGCAGGCCAATGCAGTTGCAACTGGCAACACCCGGGATATCCGCTGGCTCAAGGCAGGGCAGGAATTCAATTTGTGACTGCGATCCCCGAGGCCGGTTCGCACGAGCCGGGCTTTGCCCAACTCCAGCGACTCCCGGCAGCCCTGCGCGGCTTGGCCTTTGAGGCCCTGTTTTACAAACAACTGCAAACTGTCACGGCGCGCATTCACCAGACCGACAACCTCGACCAGATCATGCTCGAGGCCAGTACCGACATCTGCCAGCTGTTCAACGCCGACCGGCTAACCCTGTATGCGGTCAACAAAGAGCGCACCGCCATCGTCTCCAAAATCAAGACCGGGCTGAGCAGCAGCCAGGAGATCAGGCTGCCGATCGCGCCACACAGCATCGCCGGCTACACGGCCATGAGCCGCCAGCTGCTCAACCTGGCTGACGTATACGACCAATCTGCCCTGTGGCATATCCACCCGGAGCTGAGCTTCCTCAAGGAAGTTGATGCCAGTTCGGGCTACCGCACACGCCAGATGCTGGTGGCCCCCATTGTCGAAGCTGACACGCTGCACGGTGTCTTGCAGATCATCAACAACCGCAACAATGAGATGTTCGACCACCCCGAGGTCGAGGGCATGGCGCAGCTTTGCCGCACCTTGGCAACCGCTATCCGGCAACGCGTCGAGGCCGCAGAGGCGCAGGCCCGGCGTAAAGCCAGCAAGTACGACGCACTGGTGCAGCAAAACCTCCTGAGCGCCACTGAGCTTGACCAATGCTGGCAACAGGCCCGCAGCGATGCGCAGCAACTCGAGCAGCTGATGATGCGCCAGCACAGCCTGTCCTGCGCCCAGATCGGCCATGCGCTGTCGCGCTATTTTCAGGTGCCCTATGCGCCCTTCAAAGCCACTCGGCAACGGCAGGAGTCTTTGCACGGCCGTCTCAAGCGGGAGTTTCTGATCCAGCAGGGCTGGATACCGCTGGAGGACTCGGCGCAGGGCCTGCTGGTGATGTGTACCGACCCCGAGGCTGTGAAAAGCGCTCGTATCCTGCCGCAAGTGTTCCCCCGCCTGTCCCGGTTTTCCTACTGGGTCACCACCCAGCATGAGTTTCAAGAGACGCTGGCACAGTTGTTTGGCGTGGCAGCGGGAGGGCTGTCGATCGATGAGATGCTGGCCGACATGGGTGGCGCGGCGGTCGAAGACGCCAGCTCCGAGGATGCACTCGAATCTGCCGCAGCAGACAACGAATTGGTCAAGTTCGTCAACAAAGTGATCATCGACGCCCACCAGCAAAACGCCTCAGACATCCATATTGAGCCGATGCCGGGCAATCTCAAAACCGGCATCCGTTTTCGCATCGACGGCACGCTGCTGCCCTACATCGAGGTGCCGGCCAACTTCCGCCAGGCGATGGTGACCCGACTCAAGATCATGTCCGAGCTAGACATCTCCGAGCGCCGCAGGCCGCAGGACGGAAAAATCAAATTCAGGAAATATGGGCCTCTGGATATCGAGTTGCGGGTAGCCACCATTCCCTCGGCCGGCCGGGTGGAAGACGTGGTGCTGCGCATTCTGAGCGCTGGCGCGCCCATACCACTGAGCCAACTCGGGCTCACGCCGCAAAACCGGGCGCAAGTCGAGAAAACCGTTGCCAAACCCCACGGATTGTTTTATGTCTGCGGGCCCACTGGTTCGGGCAAGACCACCACGCTGCACTCGATTCTCAGCCACCTGAATCGGCCCGAGAGCAAGATTTGGACGGTCGAAGACCCGGTTGAGATCACGCAAAAAGGCTTGCGCCAAGTGCAAATCAATAAAAAAGCCGGTATTGATTTCGCCATGGTGATGCGGGCTTTCTTGCGAGCTGACCCAGACATCATCATGGTCGGCGAGTCGCGCGACCAAGAAACCATGGCCATGGGCGTGGAAGCCTCGCTGACTGGGCATCTGGTGTTCTCGACCCTGCACACCAACTCTGCGCCAGAGTCGATCACCCGATTGCTTGACATGGGCATGGACCCCTTCAATTTTGCGGATGCCCTGCTGGGTGTTCTGGCTCAGCGGCTGACCAAAAAACTCTGCACTTGCAAGGCGCCCTATGTGCCAGACGAGGCTGCGCTGCAGGCCTTTGTGGCCGAATATGCCCAGGAACTGAGCCATGCCAAGGCCTGGCGCCTTGACCGCCAGGGGGAGACCGATCGCCTGCTGAACCATTGGCGGGAAGCGCACGCACAGGGCGGTGAATTGCGCTGGTACCGTGCGGTGGGCTGTGAGGCATGCAAGCAAACCGGCTATCGGGGCAGAATCGGCCTGCATGAATTGTTGGTGGTTGACGAGGCCATCAAGCAACTGGTGCAACAGCGCGCCCGGGTCGCCGATATTTTTGCGGCTGCAGTGCAAGCCGGCATGCACACCCTGAAAATGGACGGCATGGAAAAAGTGCTGCTGGGTTTGACCGATATGGCCATGGTGCGTGCGGTCTGCATTCGTTAAAGTCCGCGGAGAAGAATGTGGCCGCAGACCTGTCAAAGGCGGTGTAAAAAGCTTGTCCGGGCGCTTTGGTGGTGGTAAAAACACGGGCGTCGTCCAAGCCGAAGCAACACATTAAAAAAATGGCCGGCGGCCCAAGGCCCGTGTTGGCGATGCCAGGGTCGGCTCTTATCTCAAACAAGGGAGTTTCATGAAATATTCGAAGCAGCAGGGGTTCACACTGATTGAGTTGATGATTGTGGTGGCCATCATCGGCATTTTGGCTGCCGTGGCCCTACCGGCCTACCAGAATTACACCAAGAAGGCCAAGTTTTCGGAGGTGATCTCAGTCGGCCAGGCCTACAAAACCGCCGTGGCTGTCTGTGCCCAAGAGTTGGGCACACTCACCGGCTGCAATGCGGGTGCGCAGGGCATACCGAGTACCCAGGCCACCACCCATGTGGCTTCGGTGGCGGTGGCCGATGGCGTGATCACGGTCACGCCCACCGCCACCACAGCGACCACCGCCACCCTGGTGCTCACGCCCAACATGACCGCCGGTGCTGCGGCCATGACCTGGGCCACCTCGGGCGGTTGCCTCAGCGCCAACCCGGCACTCTGCAAGTAAGTGGTCAGTGCGGGCGTCCCGGGGGTGGATTCCTCTGCTGGCTCGGGGCACTTCACGGCGCTGCAGATTGCACTGATCGTCGCGCTGGTCCTGCCTT
Source organism: Rhodoferax sp. OV413 (assembly GCA_945861195.1). Lineage (GTDB taxonomy): Bacteria > Pseudomonadota > Gammaproteobacteria > Burkholderiales > Burkholderiaceae_C > Rhodoferax. The sequence goes on along the minus strand of CAMATS010000013.1, from coordinate 11,132 downwards.
GGCTCAACCCCTTTGCGCTCCGCCCCGCGCCAGCGGTTGTGCAAAGCCTGCTGAGCGTCTTGGGTCTGGCTTGCCTGCTGTTGCTGCCGCTGCGCCGGGCCGGCTTGGCCACTTTGGCCGGGGTGGTGGCCTGGGCTTGGCTGTTGTCGGCTCTGCTGAGTAGCGCACTGGGCTTGCTGCAGTATTTTGGCCTGTCGGGGGCCTGGTCGCCCTGGGTCAACAGCACACCGGCGGGCGAGGCCTTTGCCAATTTACGCCAGCGCAACCATTTCGCAAGCCTGGTCAATATCGGCTTGATGAGCCTGCTGTGGCTTGCGTCACATCGTCCGCCAAACACGGATTCGCCCGAGCAAGTTGGCCGACCAGCCCTGCCGCTGCGCTGGCTCGGCCTGTTGTTTGCTGCGGTTCTGTTGGGGGCGGGCAATGCGGCGTCGTCGTCCCGTACCGGCTTGTTGCAGCTGTGTCTGGCCCTGGCTCTGTGGCTGCTGTTTTGGCGCTCATCGACACGCACGGAGGTGCGCAAGCTGCTTTTGGCTGCCGCCCTGTCTTACCTGGGTGCGGCCTGTCTGCTGCCCCTGCTGGCTGGCCTGGGGTTCGGTGAAACCGGGATTCTGTCGCGGCTGCAGGACACCCAATTGATGTGCCAGAGCCGCCTGATCATGTGGCGCAATGTGCTGCACCTGATCGGTCTGCAACCCTGGTTCGGCTGGGGCTGGGGCGAACTTGATTATGCGCACTTCATCACGCTCTACCCGGGCGCACGTTTTTGCGATATTTTGGACAATGCGCACAACTTGCCCCTGCACCTGGCGGTTGAGCTTGGCCTGCCAGCAGCCCTGCTGCTTTGTGGCGCTGCCTTGCTGCTGATCGTGCGTGCCAAGCCTTGGGCAGAGCAGCACAGCACCCGGCAACTGGCCTGGGGTGTGCTGGGCGTCATCGCCCTGCATAGCCTGCTCGAATACCCGCTTTGGTACGGGCCATTTCAGCTCGCCGCTGGCTTGAGCCTGCTGCTGCTGTGGCTAAGCCGTGCGGCGGCCAGCAGCTCAGCGGACCACCTGTTGGCCGGGCCCTACAGTTCAAGCAGCGGCTGGCGGCTGCGCAGCGCCCTGGCGCTCGGGCTGGTAGCCGGAGCCGCCTATGCCGCGATCGACTATGCCCGGGTACTGCAGTTTTACCTGCCGGCCAGCGCACGAACCCGCCTGTTTAGCGAGCCAAGCCTGAGCAGCGCTCACCGCTCCTGGTTGTTTGGCCACTGGGTCGACTTTGCCCAAGCCACCAGCACCCCGGTTGACGCGGGCAATGCAACCCGCATGCAAGAACTCAATGAAGCCATCCTGCACCTCTCTCCCGAGCCCCGCGTGATCGAGAGAATCATCCGCAGCGCTGCACTGCTGCAGCGTTTTGATGTGGCCTGGTTTTATCTGCAGCGTTACCAGGCCGCGTTCCCCGCTGAGTACGCCGACTGGCAAAAGCGCGACAAGCAGCCCTGAAACAGCAACCCTGAAACGCAGCTGGCCCAGCAGCCAGCGGCTCAGGGAGGCCGGCTGGCTTTGAATTCGGCGCAGTAATCTCGCTGCGGTATGGGCCCAGTCGGCCAAATCTGGTCGAAATCAGCCCCTGCGGCCGACCCATCCTGGGCCGCGCCGGCCAGTAGCTGCACGCTGCTGACTGTGAGGCTCGCTGGCAGATGCTGCGGCACGCCAAGACTGCGCACCACATGGCCATGGCCAGCCAGCAGCACCACGGTGCGCCCGGCCAGAGCTACCCGGCCGATGGTCTGCGCCATCGCCCGATCACGGGCTATTTGCATGCGGGTCATGGGCGCAATCTGGCTCTCGGGCAAGAGTTGGCAGTGGCCATCGCGAATGCGCTGTTGCTGGGTGCTCAATGCAGTCTCGGTCAGGGTCTGGTCCAGGCTGCGGTCTTGCATGGCGGCGCGCAAGTCGGCGCTCGTCAGGTTGGCGCCGAACACCGGTACACCCCGCCGCACTGCGGCCATGATGGCCGGCCCGTAGGCAGCCCAAGGCCAGGCGCGCTCATCCCAGTCCAGCGCAGTTTGCACCTGCGCCGCACTGGCCTGGGCGCTCAGGCCTTGGGTTGAGCCGCCTTGCTTGGCCATCTCCAGCGTCAGCGCTGCCAACAGACCCTGCCCAGCCAGCCATGCAACCACCTGGGTTTGGATGTCTTGGTGTTGTGGTGCGTCATGTTGCTCGCCAAGCAGCAGAGCATCAGTGGGCCGGATTTGCTGCCAGTATGGGGGCAGGGCCTCGGAATGGGGGGCAGGCGGCAGCGGCTGAGCTTGGGCTGGGCTTGCAAGCAGCAGCGCCAACTGCAAGAGGCAGGCGAAGTTGGTTTGCCAGGGGCGACTCGGCATGCGCCGGGTCAGTGCACCACGACCGGGTTTTGCGCCAGCTCGGCATATTGCTCGAGCGTGTCTTCAACCTCTTCCTGGGTCGGGGTGTTTTGTTGCCAGGCCACGATGTGTTGCTGGAACAGCTCTGCCCACGAGCCATCCAGATAAACCTCTTTGCCAGCACGCTTGTCGACAATTTCAAAGCCATGCCGGGCCAGCGAGGGCGGGGCCTGCACCTGCGCCGCAACGTCTTGACTGGCGCCAGCCGGGGTCTGCGTGGGCATCGCATTGGCCAGCATGTGCGTCACCGAATAGGTTTCAGAGTCGTAGAGGGTGTGCATGATTCATTATCCACCAATCGTTTCGAACCAGCCGCCGCTGGAACAATTTTCCTGGTCCGCCGTTCGCAGCGGGCCTATTGCAAGCTTTTCCAGCCGCGATTCGAAAGATCAAGACGGGGCCTGCGTGGATTCCCATTTCTGGTCCAGGTAGTCGCCATTGTGTTCGGTGATGCGCAGTCGCACCGGCAGCCAAGCCAGGGTCGGTGCCAGCCAAAACTCAAACAGCTGGTCAAATGGCTTGCGCGGGTGGCGCACCAGTTTCACGGTATCGGCCTCGCCACCCGGCAGGGCCAGTGCCTCTTGGCGCTCCACCGTGAACAACCAAACCTCGGCGTCACGCGGGCCGGCCACCTGCACGGTGATGCTGCTGGCCAGCGGAAAGCGGGCCGGGTCGCCTGCCAGCATGGCAGAAAACTGCAACATGATGCTCAGGTAATCTTGGGCGCCAGACAGCAGTGGCACATTGGGCGTGTTGGCGCTAAAGCTGATGTAACCCTTATCCCGTTCAAAATGGGCTGCCACCTCGCTGCGAAATTTGTCCCCGAAACGCATGGGCAGCAAACCATAGGGGCCTAACTCGCCACGGCTGCTCAACACCTTTGACTGGCCAAAAGCACCCATGGTCAGGCGGGCGTCATAACTGCTGCCGTCGTGGCGCCAAAGCAGGTCCGAATTCAAGCGGAACGGAAATTTATTCGACTCCACCCGGTAGCGCAGCTGCACCGGTGGCGGCAGCGCAATCATTCCGGGGCCCAAGCCAGCTTCGCGCGCCAGCCGTCTGGGCGCTGCCGACTCGCTTGGCGCATCAGCTGCGGCCGGCGGGCCGGCGGTCGGCTCGGCTGCGCCCGAGGGCCGCACAGCCTGGGCTGGCGCTGGCGGGGCTTCTGGCAGCTCGGCGAGTGCCGGCAAGGCCTGGGCTGATGGCTGCGCATTGGCCTGGCTTGGGCTTTGCAAAGCCGGCTGCGGCCGCGCTGCGTTTTTGCTAGCCGCAGCCACGGCCCGAGCCTGCGGCGCCGGGGGCATGGCTGTGGGCACAGGCACAGGCACAGGCTGGGGCGCGGGTCGGTCGATTTGCGTCGTAGCGATCATGCGGGTGCTGAACAAGGGGTTGCTCGGCGAATCAAACCGCCAACTGCTGCCCTTCAGCAGGACCAGGTGCAGCAGCAGCACCGCGCCGGCCACCAGGGCCAGCCCACGCCAAGGTGGCCCGGCCCCTGGGTTTGCGGACGAGCCCGCGACCCAGCTTCGGCTGGCCCGGCCAGCGCCGGTTGAGGACCAAGCTTGGAGAGTTTGCATGCGATAACTGCGAAGATTTATGATTAGCCGAAAACCCACAAGCCCAACAACATCCGAGCGGTCCACCCGCCACCCAGCTCCATGAAACTTGCCACTTACAAAGACGGCTCTCGCGACGGCCAGTTGCTGGTGGTTTCGCGTGACCTGACCAGCGCCCATTATGCGACCGGTATCGCCGAGCGTTTGCAACAGTTGCTGGACGACTGGGGCTTTATCTCGCCGCAACTCCAGGACCTTTACGACAGCCTCAACCAGGGTCGGACACGGCACGCTTTTGCGTTTGACCCGAAGCAGTGCATGGCACCCCTGCCGCGCGCCTACCAGTGGGTTGACGGCTCGGCCTACCTCAACCATGTGGAGCTGGTACGGCGCGCCCGCAATGCCGAAGTACCAGCGAGTTTTTACACCGACCCCCTGATGTACCAGGGTGGCAGCGATGATTTTTTGGGTCCCATGGAGGCCGTGGTGTGCGCCAGCGAGGCCTTTGGCATTGACTTTGAGGCAGAAATCGCGGTCATCACCGGCGATGTTCAGATGGGCGCCAGCCCTGGGCAGGCGCTCGACGGCATCCGGCTGGTGATGCTGGCCAACGATGTCAGCCTGCGCCAGCTGATTCCGGCCGAGTTGGCCAAGGGCTTTGGTTTTGTGCAGAGCAAACCGGCCACGGCGTTCAGCCCGGTGGCCGTGACACTCGACGAGTTGGCCGGTGTTTGGGATCAGGGCCGCCTGAACCTTGCGCTGCAAAGTTGCTGGAACGGAAGGCAAGTCGGGCTGTGCCAAGCCGGGCCCGAGATGAGTTTTCATTTCGGCGAATTGATCGCCCACATTTGCAAAACCCGCAATGTGCGTGCGGGCTCTGTTGTCGGCTCAGGCACCGTCAGCAACAAGGACTGGAGCCACGGCTACAGCTGCATCGCCGAAAAGCGCGCCATCGAAACCATACAGAACGGCCAGCCCAGCACTGAGTTCATGAAATACGGCGACACCATCCGCATCGACATGAAGGGTGCCGACGGACACAGCGTATTTGGCGCCATTGACCAGGTGATTGTGGCGCCAGCCTGAACCACCGAGCGCTGACGTTTACTCAAGCAAACCCCAAGGCCACCCATGGACTACAGCCGTTACCAGACCCTGAACATCAGCCGCCGCGGCCCCAATCAGACGGTGCTGGACATCCAGATGCGCGCGGACGGCCCCGGCGGCAACGGCAAGTTGCCCACCGCTGGCCACCAGGGGCACCTTGAACTGAGCGAAATCTGGCGTGATGTCAGCGCCGATGACAGTGTGCGCTGTGCCGTGCTGCGTGGCCAGGGCCTGGGCTTCTCGGGCGGCGGTGACCTGGCTTTGGTGCAGGACATGGCCGATGATTTCGAGCTGCGCAGCCGGGTCTGGAAAGAGGCCCGCGACCTGGTCTACAACCTGATCAACTGCGACAAACCCATTGTGAGCGCCATCCACGGGCCAGCGGTGGGCGCAGGCCTGGTGGCCGGTTTGCTGGCCGACATCTCGATTGCCAGCCGGACCGCGCGCATTGTTGATGGCCACACCCGGCTTGGCGTGGCCGCGGGCGACCATGCTGCCATGGTCTGGCCGCTGCTGTGCAGCATGGCCAAGGCCAAGTACCACCTGCTGCTGTGCGAGCCGGTCAGCGGCGAGGAAGCCGAGCGCATCGGTCTGGTGTCAATCGCGGTGGACGAATCTGACCTGCTCCCACGCGCCTATGAGGTAGCCGAGCGCTTGGCCGTGGGCAGCCAGAGCGCCATCCGCTGGACAAAATACGCGCTCAACAACTGGCTGCGCCAGGCCGGGCCAAACTTTGACACCTCTTTGGCGCTTGAATTCATGGGATTTGCCGGCCCGGATGTGCGCGAGGGCCTGGCCTCGCTGCGCGAAAAGCGCCCTCCCCGTTTCTAGACCGATAAGCTGGCCGCATGTGTAGTCTGCAATCCCTGCGTAAAGCCTCTTGGCTCGGCCGCCTCGTACTGGCTTGGCTGCTGCTTGCAACGGCCGCAGCGCTGGCCTCACCGCTGATCAAGCCGCCCACCATGGGCATGGTCTGCTCGAGCTCTGGGTGGAGCACGGTGGTGCTGAGCTTCGACGACGGCGAGCAGGCACCTGCTGGCCTGACACCTGAATGCCCCCTGTGCACCTCGCTGTGTGCGCCGCCGCCGGCAATCCGGCAAACTGCCACAGCCCTGCCCGCATCAGCCCGGTTGGCCTGCCCCCTGTCCACACCGCGGGCTACAGCCAGCTGCGCGGCGGCCCTGCCTGCGCGCGGGCCACCAGCTCTCTCCTGACCCTTTGATTCATCGCGCCAAGCGCCCCGAGTGGGGCTTTGCGGTCTGTTTTCTTTTGGCCGCGCTGCTGGCCAGGCCTGTGGGGTTTGCCCATGTTGTTCTTCTAGAGCCGGCGGCACTGGCAGGCCAAAGTTACCGGGCGGCCCTGCTCGATGTGATCGAGTCCAGCGCCTCGGGCCATCCGCATTGACTATTTTTTACCAACTTTTGGAGCATCCGATGACATTGAAGACTTTGGTATTTACCGCAGCCCTGATGGGCAGCGTCGTGCACGCGCAGTCCGTGGACGTGAAAGACGCCTGGGTACGCACCAGCGTACCGGGCCAGAGGGGCACTGGCGCTTTCATGAAACTCACCGCCAAAGATGGCGCCACACTGGTGGCGGTCTCCTCGCCCGTGGCCGGGGTCAGCGAAGTCCATGAAATGAAAATGGAGGGCGACATCATGAAAATGCGCGCCCTGCCTGCCGGCCTCCTCTTGCCTGCTGGCAAAACCGTGGAGCTCAAACCTGGGGGCTACCATGTGATGCTGATGGACCTGAAGGCCGCCCTGCCCAAGGACAGCACCATCCCGCTCACACTGGTGTTCAAGGACGCCAAGGGTGTTGAGAGCCGGCTGGAGCTCAAGCTGCCGGTGGCCGTATCCGCCGCATCCGCTATACCGGCAGCCGGGCCTGCGGCAGCTGCGCACAAACACTGAGCGCCGGCCGGTGTCCCATAATGTCCGCTTAATCGGCTTTTGAGTTCCACATGAACACACATCTCAAGGGACAGGTGGCCTGGGTCACCGGCGGCGGCAGTGGTATTGGTTTGGCAGGCGCAGCCGAGCTGGTTAAGGCTGGCGCCCATGTGCTTATTTCGGGCCGAACAGCCGCCACCAACGCCAGCGCGCTGGCCAACCTGCAGGCCCTGGGCAGCGCCGAAGCCGTGCTGCTCGACGTCGCCGACAAGCAAGCAGTGAAGGCCGTGGCGCAGCACTTGGTGGCAACACATGGGCGCATTGACATATTGATCAACAGCGCCGGCACCAATGCCACACAACGCAATTTTGATGTCCTGACAACCGAGGCCTGGGATGAGGTTGTCGCTATCAATCTGTCGGGCTTGTTTTATTGCGTGCATGCGGTCCTGCCCACCATGCGGCACCAGCAAGGCGGCTTGATCATCAATGTGTCGTCCTGGGCTGGGCTGTATGCGTCCAAGCTGACAGGTCCGGCCTACAACGCCACCAAAAGAGCGGTGCTGGCGCTGACCGAATCAATCAACATGGAGGAATGCAGCAACGGCATCCGGGCCAGCTCGCTGCTGCCCGGTGAGGTGGCAACACCTATTCTGAACAAGCGCCCGGTGCCGCCCTCCCAGGCCCAACGCGAGCGCATGGTGCAGGCTGAAGACATGGGCCAAGCAATTTTGTTTCTGGCCCAAATGCCCCCGCGCACCTGCATCAACGAGTTGGTAATCTCACCCACCCACAACCGGTTTTATATGGGTGGCCTAGAGACCCCCAAGGCCCGCTAAGCGCCGCCGCGCAGGCCTAGTGTTAGGTCTGGGTGCCCGCCAAAATAGGCTCGATGATGCTGTGCGCCTGGCTCAGGCAATCGGCAAAAGATCGCCGAAAGCCCAGGGTGTCGATGGCCTTGAATTCTGCTTCTGCCAATGCTGCCCGGTCGGTCAAACGCTGCAAGAAGGCTGCGCCGTGCCTTCCCAGAAACGGGGCAGCCGCGCCAATGGCCTCCGGCTCGGCATCCGCCACTGCGCACAGGTCAAACAGGTCACGGGCCTTGGCTTGGTAGCCCCGATGCCACATTTTTTTGGCGATGATCTCGCCACAGGTTTCCAGTTTGATGTCGCGCCCGGCGTACGCCACTTGTTCAAAGGGCTGCTCGGTCAGTGCTGTACCCACCACGATGTCAATTTCGCCAGCCGGTAGAAAGAGCTTGATGAACTCTGCGTTTTCCGAATAGTCGGCACTGACTTGCTCGGCCTCCTCACTTAGACGTGGGTTCACATACCCCAGGTATTGCGGGTCAGGGACAAACAGGTCGATATCTTTGCTTTGTCGGTGTCCGATACGCAACATAAGGACAGTGCCGCCACCAAATGTCCAGTGGGCGTGCTGAATGTTTGTCTCCAGGTGCGCCATCAGCTTGAGGGCGGATGGGAACAGCCGGGTCCAGCTGCCAGGCCGGTGGAGATCGAGGCGCGTTACAGCCATAGCGGCCGGCTGGTCTTGAACTGGCGTGCCAAGTCACGCATCTGCTTCCAGATTTGCGTGCGCTCAACCCCCAGGGCCGCATGCAACTCCTCCACTGCCGAGGCCAGCAGCGACATCGGGGCCTCGTCGAGCAAGGTGGACAGGTGCGGCCGCAGTTCATCAGGCGCGACCTTGCTGCGAAACACCTCGCGCAATTGCTCCGCACTAATCACTGTCCGGTAGCTGACACTGGCCGTTCCTGCGGCGAGGTCCAGCGCGGAGCGTTGGGGGGCTGGAGGCCGTTGGCTTTTGGCGCGCGGCGCCGTCACGTGCACCGATAGTCCGAGTACGCCCAGCAACCTGGCAACCCGCTTCAGGCTCAGATCTTGAAGGGTGCCGTTTTCGAGCTGGTTGATGGTGGCACGAGACAGCCCACTCAAGCCGGCCAAAGCGGTTTGTGTCAACCCCATGTCCGCGCGACGGGTGCGCACAGCGGAACTGAACTCGTTGATCGCAGACATAGCGAAATTCTAGTGGCCAAGGCTAGTTTGTCAAATATATTCGACAATAGATTTGATAAATTGCCCTATTGAGCACCTTGTGCTCGTCCGATCTGACCCCTTCAGCCCAGCGCCCGCAGCGTGATGGCCATGCCGCCCAGCACTGCGTTGCCCGACAGCGGGTCGCGCCACTGGTCGTCGAGCAGGGCGTTGAGGTTGGCGCCGGGGCGTTGGGCGGCCAGTTGCAACCGGGTGCCGGGCTGGTCGTGGCCCCAGCCGTGTGGCAGGCTGACCACGCCGGGCATCATTTCGGCGCTGATCTGCACCTGTGCTTGCACACTGCGTGGCCCTTGGCCGGTTTGGCTGCTGATCTCGGCCAGGGCGCCATCCTGCAGGCCCAGGCGGGCCGCGTCGCCAGGGTGAACCAGCGCGGTGCAGCGCATCGGCCCCTTGGCCAGCACTGGCAGGTTGTGCATCCAGCTGTTGTTGCTGCGCACGTCGCGCCGGCCGATGATGACCAGCTCGGGTGCGGGCCGCGCCAGGTCGGCCACGGCGCGCAGCAGGTCAGCCAGCAGGCTGGGCGGCGCCAGCTCGATTTTGCCGCTGGGCGTGCGCAGCATCTCGGGAATTCGCGGCTGCAACTCGCCCAGGTCAATGCCGCCGCTGGGGTTGGCCGCCATCACCTTGGCCAGCGTCAGGCCGTCGGGCCGAGTACTAAGGCCGTCGCCAAAGCCTTCACCATAGGGACCACCTCGCAGCGCAGCGTCCAGCATGCGTTGGGGCCCACGAAGGCCCTGGGTGGCCTGCAAAACAGCTTCCGCCTGGGCGCCGTACAGGCGCTGGGCCTCCTCGGCAAACTGCGCGTCGTCCAGCGCGCCGGCGTCTTGATAGCTGCCCTGTCCACGGGCGATGGCAGCCAGCCGCAGCAGGGTTTCCCACTCTTCCGGCTGGCCAGGGGCGCGCTCAAACACTGGCGGGCTGTAGCGCGCGTGGTTACGCCAGGACAGCTGCGGAAACGCCAGGTCATAGTGCATGTCTTCCAGCGGCGAGGGGCCGGGCAGAATCACATCGGCGTGGCGCGTGGTCTCGTTCAGGTAAATGTCCATGCTGACCATGAAGTCCAGCGAGGCCAGCGCCTGCGCCAGGCGCGGCCCGTTGGGGCTAGACAGCACCGGGTTGGTGGCGATGGTGATCAGCGCCCGTACCTGGCCAGGGCCGGTGGTCTCGATCTCTTCGGCCAGGCAGGTGATGGGCAGTTCGCCCATGACTTCGGGCGCACCGCTGACCCGGGCGTGGTGGCGGCCGGTGGCAATGCCCTTGCCACTGCCGGGCCGGCCCATGGTGTTGGCGCCGAAGGCGGCTGGCTTGGCAAACATGGCGCCGCCCGGTGTGTCCAGGTGCCCGGTGAGTACATTGAGCACATCCACCAGCCAGCTCGCCAGCGTGCCGAACTCCTGGGTGCAGGTGCCGATGCGCGCGTACACCGCCGCCTTGGGTGTTCCGGCCAGGGTGCGGGCCAAGTCTCGGATGGTGTCGGCGCTGATGCCGCAGCGCGGCGCCACCGCCTCGGGGGTGAAGGGCGCTACCGCCTGCCCGACCTCGGCCACGCCGGCCACCCAGTCGGCCACCGGGCCCAGGCGCACCAGCTGCTCGGCGAACAGGGTGTGCACCAGGGCGGCCAGCAAAAACACATCGGCGCCGGGGCGGATGAAATGGTGAGCATCGGCCATGGCGGCGGTTTCGGTGCGGCGCGGGTCGATCACGATCAGCCGGCCGCCGCGGGCCTGCATGGCGCGGGCCTTGCCCTTGAAGTCGGGCACCGTCCACATGCTGCCGTTGCTGGCCAGCGGGTTGGCACCAATCACCAGCAGCAGATCGGTGCGCACGATGTCGGGCAGGGCCACCGACAGCCAGTGGCCGAACATCAGTCCGCTGGCCAGTTGCTTGGGCATTTGGTCCAGGGTGGAGGCCGAAAACACGTTTTTGCTGCCCAGCGCCCGGGCCAGCTTGCCAAAGTAGCCCACCAGGCCGATCTTGTGCGCCGCCGGGTTGCCCACCACCACCGCGGTGGCATTGCGTCCGTGCAGGGCGATCACTGGCGGCAACCGGCGTTCGATCTCGGCAAAGGCCTCGTCCCAGCTGGCCGGCA
>CAMATS010000012.1 GCA_945861195.1 Rhodoferax sp. OV413 | reverse complement strand
CAACTGCAGCCCGCGTTCAAGCGCTTGCGGAGCGTACTGAAAAAGCACATCCTGGCCATCATCAGCAAGTGTGCCCAGCACAAAAGAGGATCCCAAGCCTCGGTAGGTGACCGTGAGTTCCTTCACTTTGCCACCTTTCGCGCCTTGGTATAGGCGCGTTGGCGCGTGCGCACTGCGGCCCTCAGTCGCATGTCTTCGATGCTGAGTGAATGGGTGATCAATACGTTTTGCAAGTCGGGCAGCGCGTCAAGCGCTTCCAGCACACGCACGAAGGTCTCAAAAGTGCATCGGCCCGTGCGCTCGAAGTTGCTGAGCGTTTTGTTTGAAATGCCCACGCGCGCGGCCAGTTCTTCCACACTGAGGTTGAGCATTAGCCGGCGTGCACGAGCGCGCTCGCCAAAGGTGACGCAAACTTCTAAAGGTAAGGCAAGCGCGAAATTTAGCATATTTCTACTGTTTAACAGTATACAACATATACAAGTAGAACAATAATACATGAAATGAAGAGACCCAAGCTCGTGAGCTTGCGCTTCAGAAGGTGCCTGGATTGACTCGCCGTTCTAAGCTTCGACGAATGCATCCAATCCGAACCATCGATTTTTCAGGCCCAGCGGGTGACTTCTTCCAGCCTTTCCAGGGATGCCTTCAGCTTGTGCTGCAACCCTTTGAGATCACGGTCTGGCTCGATGACACGATGAAACGGTCACGGCGAAACGGTTATTGGGTTCTGCAGCATCCGTGGCATTGGCGTCTGTGTACAATTCTTTTGTTCCGAGGAGCGTTGCAGTTCACACCAAGTGAATGAGGCTCGGAGTGCGCCACCGGGCCCCGGCCTGGTCGCCGTACCAACTGCGCTCACCCACTGGTCTGTGCGGTGAGCCTCCCAAAAAGTCGCTTCATAGCCGGTGGTTTATTCAAAGTAATTTTTGGAGTGAGCCATGAACGCTGTATTGAAACCTATCAAAAACCAGGACTATGAAATTGCCGACTTGTCGTTGGCTGTTTGGGGGCGCAAAGAGATCCGCATTGCCGAGACCGAAATGCCCGGTCTGATGGCGATCCGCGAAGAGTTTGCCAAAGCGCAGCCCCTGAAGGGCGCGCGCATCACCGGCAGCCTGCACATGACCATACAGACCGCTGTGCTGGTCGAGACCCTGCAGGCACTCGGTGCCCAGGTGCGCTGGGCCTCGTGCAATATCTTCTCTACACAAGACCATGCCGCCGCCGCGCTGGTGGCCGCCGGCACCCCGGTGTTTGCCTACAAGGGCGAGAATCTGGTTGATTACTGGGACTACACCCACCGTATTTTTGAGTTCGGCAGCAAGGGCAGCAAGACCGAAGGCCCGAACATGATTCTGGACGACGGCGGTGATGCCACGCTGCTCATGCACCTGGGTGCCAAGGCCGAGACCGACATCAAGGTGCTGGCCAAGCCCGGTAGCGAAGAAGAAATTTGCCTGTTCGACAGCATCAAGGCCAAGCTGAAGCTTGACCCCACCTGGTACAGCCGCCGCCTCAAGCACATCATTGGCGTGACCGAAGAGACCACCACCGGCGTGCTGCGCCTGAACGAAATGTCTGCCAAGGGCACGCTGGCCTTTCGTGCCATCAATGTGAATGATTCGGTCACCAAAAGCAAATTTGACAATCTGTATGGCTGCCGCGAGTCGCTGGTAGACGCCATCAAGCGTGCCCCTGATGTGATGATTGCCGGCAAGGTGGCGCTGGTGGCCGCCTACGGCGACGTGGGCAAGGGCTCGGCCCAGGCGTTGCGGGCGCTCTCAGCCCAGGTCTGGGTCACCGAGATCGACCCCATCAACGCGCTGCAAGCCGCGATGGAAGGCTACAAGGTCGTCACCATGGATTACGCCGCCGACAAGGCCGACATTTTTGTCTCGGCCACCGGCAACAAAAACGTCATTACCTACAAGCACATGGCGGCCATGAAAGACCAGGCCATCGTCTGCAACATCGGCCATTTTGACAACGAAATCGATGTCGCCTCGCTGGAGAAGTGCAAGTGGGAAGAGATCAAGCCGCAAGTGGACCATGTGATCTTCCCGGCCAAGGGCAAGACCCCTTCGAATCGCATCATCCTGCTGGCCAAGGGCCGGCTGGTGAACCTGGGCTGTGGCACCGGCCACCCCAGCTTTGTCATGAGCTCGAGCTTTGCCAACCAGACCATCGCCCAGATTGAGCTCTACAGCAAGCCCAAGGACTACAAGGCCGGCAAGGACTATGTGCTGCCCAAGCACCTGGACGAAAAAGTGGCGCGTCTGCACCTGAAGAAAGTCGGTGCCATGCTGACCGAGCTCAGCGACGAGCAGGCTTCGTACATAGGCGTCAGCAAGGCCGGCCCCTACAAGGCCGATACCTACCGCTACTGATGCGTGCCGACCAGCTGCTGGTGCTGCGTCAGCACGCCAGCAGTCGCTCGCAAGCCCAACGCCTGATTGAGGGAGGTCTGCGCTGGCGCGTCGGCGAGGTCTGGAAGACCGTCACCAAAAATGGCGACGAGATTCCGCCCGAGGCCGAGCTGCAACTACAAGACCTGTCGGAGGCGCGCTATGTGTCGCGCGGCGGCCTTAAGCTTGAAGCGGCCTTGCAGCAGCTCAAGCTCTCGGTGGCCGCTTGGACCTGTCTCGATGTGGGGCAGTCGACCGGCGGTTTTACCGATTGCTTGCTGCAGCATGGCGCAGCACGGGTGGTTGGGGTGGATGTGGGCAGTGCCCAGCTCCACCCTGGCTTGCGTGCCGACCCGCGTGTGCTGTGCCTGGAAAAGTGCAATGCCCGCGCCCTCGATGCTTCTGATTTGATCGCTGCAGATCAAGACGCGACAAGGGCTGGAGGCCTTTTTTGTGCTGATCCAGATGCAGTGGCGCGAGCGCCCTTCGAGCCGCTGTTTGACTTGATCGTGGGCGACTTGTCCTTCATCTCGCAAACCCTGGTGCTGCCGGCCCTGGTGCCGCTGCTCAAACCCGGAGCGGGCCTGCTGATGTTGGTCAAACCGCAGTTTGAGTTGCAACCTGGCCAGGTCGGCAAGGGCGGCATTGTGCGCGATGCGGGTCTGTACCTGCTGGTTGAGCAGCGCTTGCGCGATTGTTGCGCCGCGCTCGGTTTGCAGGTGGCTGCGTGGTTTGACTCGCCCATCGATGGTGGGGATGGCAACCACGAATTCTTTTTGTACGCCCACCCGGTGGGCGAATCCAACACGCGAAGGTAGCTCACCATGAAGCTGATCTCCGAAACGCCCCTGAGTATGGAATTCTTTCCACCCAAAACCCAGGAAGGTGAAGCCAAGCTGCGCCTGGTGCGTCAGCAACTGTATGTGCTGCGCCCAGAGTTTTGCTCGGTCACCTACGGTGCCGGTGGCTCCACCCAGGCCGGCACCTTCAACTGTGTGCGGGAGATACTTGCCGAGGGGGTTAGCGCGGCCTCGCATTTTTCCTGTATTGGTGCAACTCGCGAGTCAGTTAGCGAGCAACTCGCCGTGCTGCAGGCCATGGGGGTGCGCCGATTGGTCGCACTGCGCGGCGACCTGCCCAGCGGTTATGGGGCCCATGGTGCATTTCGCCATGCCAGCGATTTGGTGGCCTTTGTGCGGGCCCAGACTGGCGGGCATTTTCATATCGAGGTGGCGGCTTATCCGGAAGTGCATCCGCAGGCCGCTTCGCCGGCGGCCGACTTGCAATTCCTGTTGGCCAAAGAACAGGCCGGCGCCAATGCGGCTATCACGCAGTATTTTTACAACCCCGATGCCTACTTTCGCCTGGTTGACGAGGCGCAGGCCTTGGGCTTGCGACTGCCCATCGTGCCGGGCATTTTGCCAATCACCAACTCGGCGCAACTGATGCGTTTCAGCGACGGTTGCGGCGCCGAAATACCGCGCTGGATTCGCCTGCGCTTGAACAGCCTGGGGGATGATGGCGCGGCGATTCGGGCCTTTGGCCTGGACGTGGTGACTGCCCTGTGCCAACGCCTGCTGGCAGGAGGTGCACCGGGCTTGCATTTCTACACCATGAACCAGAGTGCTGCAACGCTGGAGATTTGTCGTCGATTGGCGCTCTCATAAGCCTGCCTGCTGCGCAGCAGCCAAGGGCTAGTTCTAGCGCCCGTAGACGTCGTCAAAACGCACGATGTCGTCTTCGCCGAGGTAAGAGCCCGATTGCACCTCGATCATCTCGAGCTGCACCTGCCCTGGGTTTTCCAGCCGGTGCTGGATGCCAAGCGGGATGAAGGTGGACTGGTTTTCAGACAGCAAAAAAGTCTCGCCATCGCGTGTCACGCGGGCCGTGCCACTGACCACAATCCAGTGCTCGGCGCGGTGGTGGTGCATTTGCAGCGACAGCATGCCCCCAGGCTTGACCACAATGCGCTTGACCTGAAAGCGTTCGCCCTCATCCACGCTGTCGTACCAGCCCCAGGGCCGGAACACTTTGCGGTGCAGGCTGCTTTCGCTGCGCCCGAGTTGCTTGAGGCGGTCAACGACTTTCTTCACATCCTGGGTTCGGTCCTTGTGCACCACCAGCAATGCATCGGCGGTTTCTACCACCACCAGGTCACGCAGGCCGATACAGGCCAGCAGGCGGCCTTGCGAGATGCTCAGCGTGTTCTGGCAATCGTGCAGCAGCACATCCCCCTGGGCCACATTGCCCTGGGCGTCTTTGGGCAACAGGTTCCACAGCGCGTCCCAGGCCCCAACGTCCGACCAACCGGCATCCAATGCCAGCACCACCCCCGGGGGCAGTTGGCGCGCTTCGGGGGGCTGGGTGGCTGCCTCGGCGGCGATACGTTCCATCACCGCATAGTCGATCGAATCGGCCGGGCACTGGGCAAAAGCCTGTGGGTTGACCCGCACAAACTCTCCGTCGGTTTGGCCCTGGTCCCAGGCAGCCTGGCAGGCGGACAGGATATCGGCTCGGCAGCGACCGATGGCGCTGAGCCACACCGAGGCCCGCAGCATGAACAGGCCGCTGTTCCACAGGTAAGTTCCGGCATCCAGGTAGGCCTGGGCGGTGGCCAGATCTGGTTTTTCGACAAACCGGGCGATGTGGCGCGCAGCCCCGTCAGCACCCGGGTAGGGCGCGCCGGCCTCGATGTAGCCATAGCCGGTTTCGGGTGCATCGGGCGCGATGCCAAAGGTCACCACCGCGCCCTGAGTGGCCAGTGCCGCCCCAGCGCTGAGCACCCGCCGGAACGCGGCCGCGCCGGTGATCACATGGTCGGCCGGCATCACCAACAAAACTGGGTCTGTGCCCGACTGAGCCGCTGCCAGGGCTGCCAGGGTTAGGGCCGGGGCGGTATTTTTCCCGCAGGGCTCGAGCAGGATACGCCCCGGCCGCTCCATCAGGCGCAGCTGCTCGGCGATCACAAAGCGGTAGTCTTCATTGCACACCACCATGGGTGGGCACAGTGTGGCGCCGTCAATGCCTTCGACCCGTCGCACGGTGGCCTGCAAGAGCGAATCAGCGCCGGTGAGTGCCAGCAGTTGCTTGGGGTATTTCTCGCGCGACAGGGGCCACAGCCGGGTGCCAGAGCCGCCGGACAGCACGATGGGTTGAATCAGCATGGGGGTCAAGGAGTTGAGGGGGTTTGCGTTGCTTGCCAAGGTCCTCAGGCGCGGGCATCGCCCCAGCGCAGCTGACTGGTGTCGTCGCCCCGGTACAGGGTGTCGCCGTGGCGGTCCACGCAGTAATCGGGCGACACAATCATGTCGGTAAAGCGCATGTCCGCAGCAATTCGGGTGTACTCGAACAAAATGCTGCGCATCACCCGCGCGCCCGTGCGGATGTGGCTGCCGTGGCCAATCCAGCTGGGCCCGATGATGCTGGCGCCGGGCTCAATGCGTACGCTCGAGCCGATGTACACCGGCCCTTCGATCGTCACCTGGTCCCAGGCCACCGAGGTGTTCAAGCCGACCCAGATGCCGGGCCGCACCTGCCGCCCGGGCATGTTCATTTGGGCCACCTCGCCGCGCAACACGCGTTGCAGCACCGACCAGTAGTCGCTGACCCGGCCGATGTCTATCCAGTTGAAGGGCCGGTTCTGCACATAAAAGGGCAGGCCTTGTGCGACCAACTGCGGGAACAACTGCGAGCCGATGTCATACACCTGCCCGGGGGGTATCAGGGCCAGTGCTGCGGGCTCGAAAATATAGATGCCGGTACTGGCCAAGGTCGACTTGGCCTGGGCTGGCTGCGGTTTTTCCTGAAAGGACTCGACCCGGCCGTCGGCCCCCGCCACCACGATGCCGTAGTTGGATACATCGGCAAGCGGCACGTCCATGGCGACCAGGCTGGCAATCGCTCCCTTGTCCTGGTGTTCGGCCAGCGCGGCGCCAATGTCCAGGTCAACCAGCGCGTCGCCGCACAGCACCATGGTGGTTTGGTCAAAAAAGCCGCTGAAATCCTGGATGCGCCGCAGACCACCGGCCGAGCCCATCGGCCGGGGCAGGATCTCGCCGTGGTCGCGCACGCCTTCGTAGGCGTAACCGATCTGCACGCCCCAGCGGTGACCATCGCCAAAGTATTCCTCAATTTTTTGGTGGTGCCAAGCAACATTCACCATGATCTCGGTGATGCCGTGGCGGGCCAGGTGCTCGACCAGGTACTCCATCACCGGCTTGCCCAAAATCGGCACCATGGGCTTGGGCAGGTCACGCGTGAGCGGCCGCACGCGGGTGCCTCGCCCGGCTGCCAAAATCATGCCTTTACCCATATGTGCCTCGGTTGACTCAGTTGATTGCGAGCGCTTGCTGGCGAGAATTGTAGTGATGCAGGCTCAGCCTTAGCCGCCCGATTCGACCGCCCAGGCCGCATGCTCGTCTTGCGCGAGTTGTTGGACGAGTTGCGGCAGCGCCGCCTGCAAGGCCGCCTTCAGGGTGTGTGGTGGATTGATGATGAACAGGCCGCTCGCAGGCAGGCCGGGGCGCTGCACCTCGCCCATCGCATCGGTCGTCAATTTGCTGTTCTTCACGGTCAGGCTGGCATTGAGCCAAGGGCGTTGCGCTTTGACTGCCAGTGTCTTGAGCTTGCGCGGCACATCATGGGCCTCGGGGCGGGGAATCAAGGGGTACCAGGCAATATAGGTGCCGGTGACAAAGCGCTGTAGCGCATCAGCCAGCATGGCAGGTACGCGGGCGTAATCGCTCTTGATCTCGTAACTGGGGTCGCACAGCACCAGGGCCCGCCGGGCCGGCGGGGGTAAAAATTTCCTCAGGCCCTCAAACCCGTCTTCCTGCAGCACAGCCACCTGGCGCCCGGCCGCCAATTGGGCGATGTTTGCGCCCAGTGTCTTGGTGTCGGTTGGGTGCAGCTCAAACAGCTTGAGCCGGTCACGCTCGCGCAGCAGGCGCTGGATGATGAAAGGCGAGCCGGGGTAGACCCGTTGGCTGTTTTTGCTGTTAAAGCTTGCCACCAGCTCGAGGTAATCCTGCAGCAGCAGCGCAGTAGGCGCGCTGGTTGCAGCATCAGCAGCAGAATGTTGGTTGACTTTTGTCGGCCGCAGCGGGGGAGGGGCGGCAAGGAGGCGTAAAAAACCCTCCGCAGCCTCCCCGCTGGTGCGCGCATAGTCGCCATCTAGCCGGTACAGCCCAGCCCCGGCATGGGTGTCAAAGACCGTCAGGGCCGTCTGTTTTTGGGTCATGTGGCGCAGCACTGCCAAGAGGGTCATGTGCTTGAGCACATCGGCATGGTTGCCGGCATGAAAAGCGTGGCGGTAACTGAACATGGCTTAGATGGTAACCGCCACCCTCTGGCGCAAGGCGCAAATCTCCTATAATCTTCGGCTTCGCAGCGCTTTTGTGGCTCCGCGGCGAAGCCATTTTCTCACCATCTTCTGACAGTGCGCTGAATGGAACCCCACCTAAGAGATTCCCGCTAGAGGAACGCCGACCGTGGAAAAGAGCCCGCCAAACCCTCTTAAATAAGAGAAAACTCATGACCAAAACTTTCAGCGCGAAACCCGCTGATGTGGTGCACGAGTGGTTTGTGCTTGACGCGACCGACAAGGTCCTCGGACGAGTAGCCAGCGAAGTTGCTCTCCGTTTGCGCGGCAAACACAAGGCCATTTACACGCCCCATGTCGACACCGGTGACTTCATTGTCATCATCAACGCAGCCCAGCTGCGTGTCACCGGCGCCA
Source organism: Rhodoferax sp. OV413 (assembly GCA_945861195.1). Taxonomy (GTDB): domain Bacteria; phylum Pseudomonadota; class Gammaproteobacteria; order Burkholderiales; family Burkholderiaceae_C; genus Rhodoferax. Next base: position 8,697 of record CAMATS010000012.1, on the reverse strand, counting down.
AGCCGACTGACAAAATTTACTACCGGCACTCCGGTTACCCAGGCGGCATTTCAGCCACCAACTTCCGAGACATGCAGGCCAAGCACCCTGGCCGCGCCCTGGAGAAAGCCGTTAAGGGCATGCTGCCCAAAGGCCCTCTTGGCTACGCCATGATCAAGAAGCTCAAGGTGTACGGTGGTGCAGAGCACCCCCACACTGCCCAGCAACCCAAAGTGTTGGAAATTTAAGGAGCCATGACATGATTGGTGATTGGAACAATGGTACCGGCCGTCGCAAATCCAGCGTCGCGCGGGTTTTCCTGAAAAAAGGCTCCGGCCAGATTGTGGTGAACGGCAAAGACATCGAAAAGTTTTTCGGCCGTCAGACCTCCATCATGATTTGCAAGCAGCCGCTGATGCTGACCAACCATGCGCAGACCTTTGACATCATGGTCAATGTGGCGGGTGGTGGCGAATCAGGCCAGGCCGGCGCAGTGCGTCATGGCATCACCCGCGCCCTGATCGACTACGACGCCACGCTCAAGCCAGAGCTCAGCAAGGCCGGCTTTGTGACCCGCGATGCCCGGGAAGTTGAGCGCAAAAAAGTGGGTTTGCATGGCGCACGTCGCCGCAAGCAGTTCAGCAAACGCTAAACCGCCTGAGTTGGCCGCAGGGCCAAGCCGCAGCCCCACAACAGCCGCCCGGAAGCGATTCCTGGCGGCTTTTGTTATGGGCTCGCCTGCTAGACTGCAAGACCCATGCGAACCCGTTTGTTTCTTCGCCGCCTGACGGTCAGTGCGCCCAGAATGGCAGTGCGCAGTGCATTGCCCTGGCCCCTGCGGTGGGTGGTGCTGGCCATCGCCCTGGGTTTCTGCGCTGCCCTGGCACTGTGGGCCTTCGAGTTCGGGCGCGATATCGCGGGGCTGGAGTCTTCCAGCCGCGAGCGCTTGGCGCAAAGCCGAGCCGAGCTGGCCGCACTGCGGGCTGAACTCGGCGTGGCGATTGAGGCACGGGACAAGGCGCAATCGATCGCCAACACATCGGGCACTTTGCTGACATCTGAAAAAGTCGCGCAAGAGCGCCTGTTGGCGCAAAATAAGCAGCTCGAAGCAGAAAACCGTGTGCTGCGCGACGACCTTGGCTTTTTTGAGAAGCTCATCCCGTCGGGTGGCGGTGGTAGCATCACCATCCGCGGTTTTCAGGCTGATGTCAGCGGCGGCAGAGAGCTCAAATGGCAGGTCTTGGTGATACAGCCCATGAAAAACCCGGCCGAATTCAATGGTCAATTGGAGTTGAGCTTTTCGGGTTTGCAAAACGGCAAAGCGTGGACGACCAGCTTGCCAGACGGTGCAGTACCCTTGAAGTTGCGGCAATATGGGCGGCTTGAGGGTGTGTTGGCCTTGCCGCCGCAAACCGTGGTGCGTACCGCCACGGCCAGGGTGCTGGAAGGCGCAATGGTCAAAGCGTCACAAAGCTTGAAGCTGTAGTCGGGGAGCCAATGCATAGCCAAACAGAGGGTCGAGCCATGTTCAACAAGAAAAAACAACCCCCCATCAGAAGCCTGATTGCGCAAGGCAGCCTGATTGAGGGCAATTTCAAATTCTCCGAGGGGCTGCGGGTAGATGGTGAAGTCGTCGGCAACATCATGGCCCGCGCGGATGCGCCGAGCATGCTGGTGGTGTCGGAGACAGCGGTGGTGCAGGGCGAATTGCGTGCTGACCACATCATCATCAACGGCAGCGTCAACGGGCCAGTGCATGCGGCGGTGCTCTTGGAACTGCAACCCAAGGCACGTATCCGGGGCGATGTGCACTATGTGGCGCTAGAAATGCACCAGGGCGCCATCATCGACGGCCAGTTGCGGCCCATCGTGGCCGAGGGCGAAAAGCCCACACTCGTTTTGGCTGCAAACAACATGGCAGTTAATTCCTGAGCAAATTGCTGTAGTATTGCCGAGTCACCTATTTTTTGGAGATCCCATGAGCGCCCTTGCCGAAATTGTCCAGTCTGAAATGCCAACCCCTATTCTGTTTACCGACAGTGCGGCCGCTAAAGTTGCCGATCTGATCGCTGAAGAGGGAAACCCCGAACTCAAACTGCGGGTGTTTGTACAGGGTGGCGGTTGTTCTGGTTTTCAATATGGTTTTACTTTTGACGAAATCACCAACGAAGACGACACCACCATGACCAAAAATGGCGTGTCATTGCTGGTTGATGCGATGAGCTACCAGTACCTGCTAGGCGCTGAAATCGACTACAAAGAAGACCTTCAGGGCGCGCAGTTTGTCATTAAAAACCCCAACGCCAGCAGCACCTGCGGCTGTGGTTCGAGTTTCTCTACTTGAGTGACAGGGCGGGCACAAAGCCGCTCTCATCGCAACAAAAATAACGGGCGCCACTGGCGCCCGTTGTTGTTTGTGCGCCCCGGCGCATAAGTGGCCGAGTTTTCGGCGCTTGCCTTAGTCGGCTGTAGCGCGTTGCAAAGACGCGGCACCCATCAGGGCTACGCGGGCGGCGTCTGCCCGTTGGCCGAAAGCTGGTCGGGCGCTGGCACTCACCGGTATCGCCTCGCTTTGCCGGGCCAGGGTGAGCGGGTCTTGGTGCTGGCCATTGACCCTGAACTCGAAATGCAAATGCGGCCCTGTGGCCCACCCGGTGGCGCCCACCGCGCCAATGTGCTGACCCTGTGATACCGCTTGGCCATGGCGGACCAACAAGCGGCTTAAATGGGCGTACACCGTGGTGTGTTGGTTGCGGTGCTTGATGAACACCACATTGCCAAAACCGTTTTGCACACCCGCGAATTCCACCACGCCTTCCCCCACACTGCGCACCGGGGTGCCAGTGGCGGCCGCGTAATCAAGGCCGCGGTGGGCAGCCCATTTTTGCAAAATGGGATGAAAGCGCATTTTGAAGCCGCTTGTGATGCGGGAAAATTCCATTGGCGAGGCCAGGTAGACACGCCGCAAGCTTTGTCCGTCAAGCGTGTAGTAGCCCCCCTTGGCGCCAGCTACTGGTTCACGGAACCACATGGCCTGGAATTTTTTCCCGCCGTTGACAAACTCGGCGCTGAGCACCCGCCCACTGCGCAGGGGCTCGCCATCGCCTTCAAGGGTTTCGTAGACGATGGAGAACCGGTCGCCCTTGCGCAGCGCACGGTGGAAATCGATGTCCCCAGAAAATATTTCAGCCACCTGTACCGCAACCGCATCAGGAATACGCGCCTCGTCGGTGGCAGCAAACAGCGAGCTTTGGATACTGCCGCTGGCCAGTCGCGTCGAGACCGTAAGCGCTGCGGTTTCCAGCCTCGAAGCCCAAGCCCCGCCAACGGGTTCGATCACCAGGCGTTTGAATTGGCCATCATCCTCGGCGCTCCAGCGCGCGCTGAGTTTTTGCAAGGTGTTCTGCTTGCTGGCCTCAGCGCTCACCAAGCGCCCGCTGCGGCCCAGCAGCTTGCGCGCGTTTGCGTCGGAGCGCAAAAATTGAGCGGCAGATGGATCGTCTACGCCCAAGCGTCGCAGCAGGCTGTCGGCAGTGTCGGAGGCGCGGGTCAGGTCAGAGCGGTACAGGTTCAGTGCCGGTGCGTCTAGGTTGGCCGAACCAACGAGCTCAGGCAGGGCAATCGATTCAACAACTTGACGAATGGTTTGTTCTGCCGGGTCGGGTGCGAATGCAGCGAGGGCGTAGGTGGCGCCCACGCCGCCGAGCAATAGCGCGGCAAACAGTCCGGCAAACTGCTTGGGATATTGCGCCAAGCAGGCCTGCGCCGAGCGGCGCGAGGATTGGATGGCGGTGATGAGGCGTTGCAACAAAATTAGGCGGTTGTGGGTTGCCGGGCTGGTGCGAGACGGTTTAACCATTTTGGACTGTGTCTGAGCCGACTAAAATCCAAGCGCATTGGGGGACGCAGTATAGCCGCACCAAGCCCCTTGTCATCCCCGTTAAAACCCTTATGAATCAAGCGCCTGCCCCCCAATTCCCCGTCACTGAGCGGGTCCAGCAGTCCTTGGCCGTGTCCCTGCGTGGTTGCGACGAGCTGATCCCGCAGGAGGACTGGGTCAAAAAACTGGCCCGCTCAGAGGCCACCGGCACACCGCTGCGAATCAAGCTTGGCCTGGATCCAACGGCTCCCGATATTCATGTCGGGCACACCGTGGTGCTCAACAAGATGCGCCAACTGCAGGACCTGGGCCATACCGTGATCTTCCTGATTGGTGACTTCACCACCCTGATTGGCGACCCGTCCGGGCGCAACAGCACCCGCCCGCCGCTCACGCGTGAGCAGATCGAGGCCAACGCCCAGACCTATTACCGGCAGGCTTCGATGGTGCTGGATCCGGCCCGCACGGAGATTCGCTACAACAGCGAGTGGGGCGACGCGCTGGGCTCGCGCGGCATGATTCAGTTGGCGGCCCGCTACACCGTGGCGCGCATGATGGAGCGCAATGATTTTCATGATCGCTTCAAGGCCGGCACCCCGATCAGCGTGCATGAATTTCTGTACCCGCTGATGCAAGGCTACGACAGTGTGGCGCTGAAAAGCGACTTGGAGTTGGGCGGCACCGACCAAAAGTTCAACCTGCTGGTGGGCCGCCACCTGCAGGCCGAGTATGGGCAGGAGCCCCAGTGCATCCTGACCATGCCGCTGCTCGAGGGTCTCGACGGCGTCGAGAAAATGTCGAAAAGCAAAAACAATTTCATCGGCATCTCGGAAGACGCCAACACCATGTATGCCAAGGTGCTGAGCATTTCTGACACGCTGATGTGGCGCTGGTACACCCTGCTGAGCTTTCGCAGCCTGGCCGAAATCGAGACGCTCAAGGCTGAGGTGCAGGCCGGGCGCAACCCCAAGGATGCCAAGGTGGCGTTGGCGCTCGAGATCACGGCGCGCTTCCATTCGGCCGGGGCGGCTGAACTGGCCCAGCAGGATTTCATCAACCGCAGCCAGGGCGGCCTGCCCGATGAGATCGCCGAACTCAGCCTGCCACTGGCCCACGGGGGGGCGCCAGTTGCCATTGGCGCATTGCTGCGGCTGGCCGGCCTGGCCGCTTCAAGCGGCGAGGGCAATCGTTTGATCGAGGGCGGCGGTGTTCGGGTCGACTCGGCCGTGGTCAGCGACAAGGGCCTCAAGCTCGGCGCTGGCACCTATGTGCTGCAGATTGGCAAGCGCCGCTTTGCCCGGGTCACGCTGGCCTAGCGCCAAGCCGCGCCTGGCAGCCTCATGATGGCCGGTGCGGCTGCCAAAAAACTGCCCTCGGCGCGCGCCCTGCTGCGTCTGTCGGTGCTGGTGGCGCTCATCACCATCGTGCTCAAAACGCTGGCCTGGCACATCACCGGCTCAGTGGGCCTGTTGTCTGACGCCATGGAATCTTTCGTCAACCTGGCCAGTGCAATTTTTGCCCTGATGATGGTCACCGTGGCGCAACGCCCGGCTGACCAGGCGCACCCCTACGGGCACCACAAGGCGGAGTATTTCTCGTCCGGCTTTGAGGGGATTTTGATCATCGCTGCGGCACTGGGCATTTTTTGGGCGGCGCTACACCGTCTGTTTGTGCCTCAGCCCATTGAGTCGGTGGGCTGGGGTGTAGCCCTGTCGGTGCTGAGCTCAGTGCTCAACGGTGGGCTGGCCTGGGTGATGTTCCAGGCCGCGCGGGAGCACCGCTCGATTGCGCTGGAGGCCGATGCCCGACATTTGGTGACTGATGTCTGGACCTCGGCGGGCGTGGTCCTTGGTATTGCGGCGGTAGCGGCGACCGGCTGGCTGTGGCTGGACGCCCTGGTGGCGATGGGGGTTGCAATGAACATTCTCAAAGAGGGGGTTCAGCTGATGTGGCGCTCGTCGCAGGGCCTGATGGACCAAGCGGTAGAGCCCGAGGTGCTTGTGCAAATCCACAGCACCTTGGCTGAGTTCAGTCACCGCACGATCCGCTTTGACCACCTCACCACGCGCCGTTCGGCCCAGCGCCGCTTTGTTGATTTGCACATGCACATGCCGGCGAGTTGGTCGCTGGGCCGGGCAGCGGCCTTACGCACCAGTGTCGAACAGGCTTTGATGGCGGCAGTGCCCGGCCTGCGCGCCAGCATACAGTTGCTGCCCAGCGATGTAGAGGCGCATTTCGACGGCCCTAAAGAGTCGGACTGAAGCCTTTTTCTGCTGGTTTTTTCGTTTGACTGCACGAATTTGGCAGTTATCATGGTTGCATCAAATCGAGCCCCCCAGGGGCCACAGTTGCATCAGGGGGATGTCATGCGATCCAAGTTGTCAATCAGGCCGAATTCACCGGCCGGGGCTGCCACGGCCTCAATGCCCCGGGTGCCGGGGCAGTTGTTGTGCGCTCTGGGCTGAGCCCGGTGCTCATCCCTCTGAGCCTGCGGGCCAAGTTGCTCCTGTTTGGCATGGCCCTGCAGCTTGGCGTGCTGGCGGTGCTGGCCCTGAGCATCCCGATGATGGTGGAGCCCCACTTCAGGGCCGAACAAGCCACCCATACCCAACACTTCAAATCCATGGTCAGTGCCGCGCTGGCGCTTGCAATTGCCAGCGGCGACGACGCCTCGGTCACTGCGGTCTTGCAGCACAGCCGCGCCGACCAAGATTTGGTCTATATCGCGGTGTATGGCACCAACGGACAACTCATTGCCGGAGATGCCGCCCCCAGCCCCGAGGCAGCCAAAGCCGGGCCCTTTGAAGCCGTTTCCTCGGCCATCAGCCTGGACGGCCTGGCCTTGGGCGAACTCAGGTTTGCGCTGTCTGGCAGCGAACTAGAGCGCGTGCGCCAGGCTTTTTTGCGTGGTCTTGCGTGGCTTGGCCTGCTGACTCTGGCGCTGTTCTCGCCCCTGCTGTGGTGGGCCAGTGCCAGACTGAGCCGGCCAGTGCGGGCCCTGCTGACCGCCAGCCGGGATATTCGGGCGGGCAACTATGACATCGATGTCAAGCCCGGCAGCGCTGATGACATTGGAGCATTGCAAGCCTCATTCATCCGCATGAGCGCAGAAATTCGCCGCAAGGTGAGCGAACTTACCCACAGCGAAGCTTTGCAGCGGCGCTACCTGCGCCAAGCGCTGGACCAGCGGGGCGAACTGGTGAATGCCTTGCAAAGGGCCGAGGCTGCAAGCACCGTCAAGACAGAGTTTTTAGCCCATGTCAGCCATGAAATTCGCACGCCCCTGAACGCCATACTGGGCTTCTCGCAGCTGCTGCAGTCGGCGCCGCTGCAGGGCCAGCACCGGGACTATCTGGGCAGCCTGGAGGTAGCCGGACAAACCCTGTTGGACGCCATCAATGATTTGCTGGATTACGCAAAGCTCGAGGACAGCACGCTGGTCTTGGTCCATCAGCCCTTTGTTTTGACCGAGTTGCTCAAAGACCTGGACCGCCAGTTTGGGGCTCAGGCGCGCGCCAAAGGCTTGCTGCTGCACACCCGGCTTGGCACGGGCCTGCCGCCGGGCTTTGTCGGCGATGCCCAGCGCCTGCGGCAAATCCTGGCTATTTTGGTGGGCAATGCCATTAAATTCACCGAATTCGGTGAGGTGCTGATCGATGCCACTTGTGCCGAACCCAGCAGTGCCACGGTCAGCCTGAAAATCTCGGTGCGCGATACCGGTATTGGCCTGTCTGAAGAGCAGTTGAGGCATATTTTTTCCCCGTTTGTTCAGGGCGATACGTCCAATACACGGCGCTATGGCGGCATCGGGCTGGGACTGTCGATTTGCCGCAGCCTGCTGGCGCTGATGGGTAGCGAGATCACAGCCATCAGCAGACCCGGCGCCGGCTCTAACTTTCATTTCACGCTTGATTTACCGGTGGCCACGGGCAGTTTGGCGCAAGCTGCTGCTGCGGCCGACCCGGCCCCTCTGCGCGGCCGCAAGGTCTTGGTGGTTGAGGACAACCCGGTCAACGCGCTGGTGGCTCGCGCCTTGCTCGAAGAGCTCGGCCTGCAGGTGACGGGTGCTGGCGATGCGCAGCAGGCGCTGCAGCGGATTCTGGTGGACCGGTTCGACCTGGTGCTGATGGATTTGAAACTGCCCGGCATTGACGGCCTGGAGGCCAGCCGGCGCCTGCTGATGCAGCTCGGAGCGCAGGCACCGCCTGTCATTGCCCTGTCTGCAGCCGATGGACCTGAGGTGCAGCAGGCCTGCCTGGCTGCGGGCATGGTGGACTGCCTGTCAAAGCCAATCCGGCGCGAGGTCTTGGCAAGCGCGCTGCTCAAGTGGCTACCGGTGCCGCCCGCCGAACCCAGCGGCAGTGTCGAACCGCAGCCAGTGCAGCCTGTGCAGTTTGACATTGACCGCGACCGACTGCGGCCTGCGCTGCGCCTGCTCGAGCGTCTGTTGTCCCACAACCTGCTGTCCGCCCGACACCAACTTTTGGCGATCGAACCCCTGTTGGGCGAGGGCGCGGCCAAGACCGTTTTTGAGCCAGTGGCCCAGGCCACGCGGGCGCTGCGCTTCAAAACTGCCCGTGTCGCCCTGGATCGATTTTCTGAGCAACTCGGGCCTGAGCCCGGCCAGGCCTGAACATGCCAAACCCAGCCCGCATATTGATCATCGACGACATCGCAGCCAACCTGGTTTTGCTCGGCGAGGTTTTGTCTGACCTGGCTGAGGTCCAGTTCGCCACTTCAGGCGCTGAAGCGCTGGCACTGGTGCAACAGTCCCAGCCTGATTTGATTTTGCTCGATGTCATGATGCCGGAGATGGACGGCTATGCAGTCTGCGAGGT
>CAMATS010000011.1 GCA_945861195.1 Rhodoferax sp. OV413 | reverse complement strand
GCAGACAGATCTTGATTTTCAATGCCCATGGGGTCTCAATAGCGTCAAGCAAAGGCTCAAATTCAACTTAAACAGTGATTTTCCATGGGGCGCAACGTCGAGCTTACGCAGTGTTTGGCAGTAGATTTGCGGCCATTTCGACACCGGCTTGGTCGCCTCGCAAACCTCGTTGCAGTTTAACCTGCGCTCAGGTGGCCCAAATTCTCGGCTGGTCGCAGCCCAGTTGCCAGAGCACTTGGCGCCAGCCGGCCCAGAGCTGGCGTAACAGCTCGCCAACCGGCTCTACCAAAGGTGCGAGTGCCCGCAGCACCAGTACTCTTTCGTTGGGGCTGGTGACGCCGGCCCTTGCCCGCAATGCATGGGTCTGCAGCAGGGTTTGGGCAAGCTCCAGTGCGGCGCTTCGGCGTTGGCGATCTATCGGGCTGCCGGTGACGAAAAACAGGGTGCCCAGGCAGGCGCAGCCCGCCAAGCCGGCCGGGCCCTGCATCAGGCGCTGGTCTGTAGCACGCATCTCGCCACGCTCGAGCCACACCCCCGGTGCCTCCAGGTGCTGCAAAAAACTTCCTCTCTCAAAGGCTTGCTGGGCGTGGGGCAGCCCCAGGGCTGTGATGTCCCAGCCCAGGACCTCGGAGCCCGGCGCCAGATCAAGCATCAGCCGGTTCTCTGCCCGGCAGTCGTTGTGACACAGGTTCTCTAGCGGCAGCCATTCCAGGCGTGCCTGATCTGACAGGCTGATTTGGGTACTTTGCACGGCACTGGCGCCCAGCGAGCGATAAAACCGGGTGGCGCCCGGGGTGGTGATCAGCCCATGCGCGCCCGCGCCAACGCGGATATCGAGGGCCAGGGTGTCGCCGCCGACCAGGCCGCCAGGCGGGTGGATCAGCACGTTGTGACAGACTGCATCGCCCTCCGGGTAGAGGCTTTGCAAAATCCGCAGCGGGCCTTCGTGCGTGTACCGCGCCACAGTGCGCTGCCGCTCAAGGCTGTAGTCGAGCCGCAGCTTGGCCTGCCAAGTCATCGCGGGCCCGTCCTGCGCTCAGGTGTTTTGGCTGCTGCGGTGGGCCCAGCCGGTGGTGTGCCGCTCGACTGCGCTGAACAGCTCATACATCAGCATGGCCATGGCCCCAACCACCACGAGACCGGCAAACGCCAGGCCCATTTGCATGGCCGATCCAGCCGAGATCAGCAAATAGCCAATGCCTTCATTGGCCGCGGTCATCTCGGACACGGTGGTGCCAACAAAAGCCAGGGTGATCGCAACTTTCAGCGAGCCATAAAAATAGGGCATAGAGCGTGGCAGCCCAACCTTGATCAGGACGTCCCAGCGCTTGGCACCCAGCACCCGCAACACGTCTTCGAGCTCGGGCTCCAGGGTCGCCAGGCCGGTGGCGATATTCACCATGATCGGGAAAAAACTGATCAAAAAGGCAGTCAGAATTGCCGGCCCCGCGCCAATGCCAAACCAGACCACCAAAATGGGCACGAAGGCGGCCTTTGGCAGGGCATTGAAGGCAGTCATCAGGGGGTAAACAGCCGCATAGGCCAGCCTGGAGCTGCCAATGACGAAGCCCAGCAGCACACCGACCACAATCGCAATGCCAAAGCCCGCCATGGTCACCCAGTAGGTGCGCCAAGCATGGGCTCCGATGATTTCCTTGAACTCCCAGAATTGTTTCGCGATCCGCCAGGGGCTGGGGAAAATAAATTCTGAGACATTGAAGACGGTGCAGATCAACTGCCACAGGCCAAGCACGATGGTCAGCAAAATCCAGGGCGACCACCCTTCGAGTTGTTTTTTAGTCATGGGGCTGCCTTGCTGCTCGCGGGCTGCGCCGCATTGCTGCGCATAGCCCCAATATGGCCGCGCAGTTCATGCACGATGTCTGTGAACTCGCGGGTGTAGCTGATTTCCAGGTCGCGCGGGCGCGGCAAATCAATCTCCCGGCGCACCACAAAGCGGCCCGGGCTGCGGCTCATGACATACACCGTGTCGGCTAAAAAAACCGATTCGCGCAGATCATGGGTGACCAGAATCACATTGAACTTCTGCTCGGTCCAGAGGTCGCGCAGGATGCACCACAGCTCTTCGCGGGTGAACGCATCGAGCGCGCCAAAGGGCTCGTCGAGCAGCAGCATTTTGGGTTCATGAATCAGGGCGCGGCAGATGCTCGCACGCTGTTGCATCCCGCCTGACAACTCCCAGGGAAATTTGTCTTCGTAACCGGCCAGGCCAACTTTTTGCAGCAGCTTGCGGGCCCGATCCTCATAGACAGCGCGCTGGCGTTTGAAGTTGCTGCGAAAAGGCTCCACAATCTCCAGCGGCAGCAGCACATTGTCCACGGTGCTCCGCCAAGGCAGCAGCGAGGGCGCTTGAAACGCCATGCCCGAGATCTTCAGTGGTCCCGTGACCGGCTGGCCGTCGATCAGGATGCGGCCTTCGGAGGGCATTTTCAGGCCGGTGGTCAGCTTCATGAAGGTCGATTTGCCACAACCCGAAGGTCCGACGATGGCGATGAACTCGCCGCGGCCGATCTTCAGGTCAATCGCCTCAACCGCAAAGTGCTTCTGTAGCCGCAACTCCTCGGTGTAGGCGAGCCAGACCCGTTCGAAGTCGACGAACCAGCCCGGGTTGTCGCTTGTCTGCATTATTTTTTCGGCAAGATGTTCAGCTCTGCCTTGGTGGGCAGGAAACTGCCGTTCCACACGGCTTCTGCATTCACCGGCGTCTTGGTGGCAAAAGCCTCAGACACCTGCGCGGCCATCAGTGTCAGCCGGGGGCCATTAATTTGTCCGAAACCTTCAAGGTGCGCATTCGGGCTGTTGATCACGGTGTCTATGGCCAGCTTCAAGCGCCGGGTTTCGAGCTCGACATTGATGATGCCGTCTCGTGCCTTGACGTCAGCAATCGCTGCGGCGGGGTTGGTGATCACGTCTTTGACACCTTTGGAGAAAGCCAGCAAGAAGGCTTTCACGGCGGCCGGGTTTTCTTTGAGGATTTTGGGTGTGGCAATGATGGCGTTGCCGTAGAGCTTGACACCAAATTCAGGGTAAGGCAGCACCACCACATCGGCTATGTTGACGCCGCGCGCCTCCAAGTTGAGCAGCGAGGTGAAGGTAAAGCCGGTGATGGCATCCACATCACCACGGGCCAGCATGGTTTCGCGCAGCGGTGGGTCCATGGCGGTCCATTGCACACCCGTGATGTTGTTGGCCTTGGCAAAAATCGGGAAGGCACGGCGTCCTGCGTCAAACACCGGCGCGCCCAGTTTCTTGCCGCTTAGGTCAGCCGGCGTTTTGATACCTGATTTTTTCAGGGCCATCACCGAGGCCGGTGTGTCGTTGTAAACCATCATCACCGCCACCGGCTTGTTCGGTGCATCGGGGTTGTTGGCATGAAACTCCATCAGCGCTGCCAGATCTGCAAAACCCATGTCGTAGGCCCCTGAGGCAACCCGGGTTACTGCACCGCCAGAACCGCTGCCCGCATCCACCGTGACATCGAGCTTGGCGTCTTTGAAATAACCCTTGGCCACTGGGGTCAGAAACAAGGCGGCCGGGCCCTCAAAGCGCCAGTCGAGTTGAAATTTGATCGGCGTGGTCTGGGCCTGGGCCGAGCCAATGACTGCCAGGCTAAAGACGGCACCAGCTAATTTAAACAGGCTGCGTTTTTTCATTGAGATCTCCATGGGTTAAAAAAATTGTAGGGTCGGTGCTGCATGCTGGCCAGCCCCCAAGGCTGAATTGGCAAGAAGGGTGACTAGTATCACCGCTCCGGCTGGTCGGTCTGCCCGGGCCTCTCCGCAGGGGGGTGGACCAGCAGGTCAGCCAGGCTGCGCGCAATGACCTTGGTGGCACGCCGCAGGTCAGCCAGGTCGAGTCGCTCATCGGCCTGCTTGGCACGAGACTCCAACACCGTGCGCGGTCCGGCGCCGTAGATCACACCAGGAATGCCGGCCTCACAAAACAGGCGTACATCGGTGTACAGCGGCGTTCCCAGGGCCGGGATGGGCTCGGCAAAAATAGCCTCGGCGTGTCGCTGCAGCGCCGCCACCAAAGGCTGATTGCCGGGCATGGGTCGCATGGCGTTGGCCAGCAACAGACGCCGGACATCGACCACCACACCGGGTATTTGCGCTGCGGCCTCGGCGATGATGACACGCAGCATGGCTTCCACCTCGGCTGGTTTTTCTTCCGGAATCATGCGTCGGTCGAGTTTGAAGACCACGCGCCCAGGCACCACATTGGTGTTGGTCCCGCCTTCGATCTGGCCAACATTCAGGTAGGGGTGGCCAATGCCTTCCACTTGCGAGCTGATGTGTTGGTACAGATCATTCTGAGCATACAGCGCGCCGAGGATGCGAACCGCGGCCTGCAAGGCGTCAACACCCGAAGCAGGAATGGCAGCGTGCGCCATTCGACCGTTGACCGTAACCTCGAGTTGCAGGCAGCCATTGTGGGCCGTGATCACCTGGTAACTGAAGCCGGCGGCAATCATCAGGTCGGGTTTGATGATGTTGTGGCGCAGCAGCCAGGCCGGGCCGAGCTCGCCACCGAACTCTTCGTCGTAAGTGAACAGCAATTCCACGCTGCCCGTTTGGGGCCTGGCAACTGCCTCCAGCGCAAGCACAGCAAATGTGTAGGTGGAAAAATCTGATTTGCTCACCGCGGCCGCCCGGCCGTACAGCTTGCCGTCTTCGATCTCGCCACCATAGGGATCACGGCTCCAGCCTTCGCCCGGGGGCACCACGTCGCCATGGGCATTGAGCAGCAGGGTCCTGCCCGGGCCGTAATGTCGCCGCACCAACAGGTTGGTGATGCTTTGCAGGCCGGCGGCGCGCACCTCGGCATCGGGAACCGGAAATTTTTCGGCAGCCAGTCCCAGTCCCTCCAGCAGGCTTGCGGTCAGGTCGGCGTGCGGTGCATTGTTGCCCGGGGGGGTATCGCTGGGCATGCGCACCAAGGCCTGCAAGAAAGCCACTTGTTGGTCAAAGTGGGCGTCGACCCAGGTGTCGAGCTGTTCGTAGGGAGTCATCAGATGGGTTCGGGTTGGTACGGTCGCGCTGTGGGCCAGCACGCTTTAGACAGGCTGCAGCTCGGCGGCTAACTGCGTGAGCAGCATCGAGAATGTTTCGATGGCCAGTTGCATGTCGCAGTTGGTGGTGGACTCTAGCGGGTTGTGGCTGATACCAGCGTTCTCACCGCGCACAAACAGCATGGCCTGTGGCATCAACTCGTGCAGTTTCATGGCGTCATGGCCGGCGCCGCTGGGCATGCGGTGTATCGGCACGCCCAGGGTGTTGAGCGCCTGCTCCCAGCGTGCTTGCCAAGCCGGTGCGCTGGGAGCGGCACTGGCGCGCATGGTCTCCTCCAGAGCGAGGCGAACCTGGCGACGCTCGCAGATGCGGCGCAACTCGGCGAGTATGTCGTCCACCAGCGCATCGCGCTGGGCATTGGCAGGTGCGCGCATGTCAAGCGTGAATTGGCAGCGCCCCGGCACCACATTGGTGGAGCCGTTGGGCACCAGCAGTTGACCCACCGTGGCCACCGAATCGGCGTCGCGCCCGGCCCGCTGCTCGGCGTACAGGATCAGCTCGGCAGCTGCCGCTGCGGCGTCGCTGCGCCGGCTCATGGGGGTGGTGCCGGCATGGCAGGCGGTGCCAGTGATCTCGCAGCTGTAGCGAACGCTGCCATTGATGGAAGTGACAACGCCCAGCGGCAGGTTGAGCTCATTGAGCACCGGGCCCTGCTCGATGTGCACCTCGATGAAGCCCAGGTAGTCCTTGGCCTGCCGCTGCAGGCTGCCGATGTGTTGCGGGTTCAAGCCCGCCTGCACCATGGCGGTGCGCATGCTGATGCCCTGGGCATCGGTTTGCTCAAGCCAGCGGTCATCAAACTGGCCAACCAGTGCACCCGAGCCTAAAAAAGTAGCCTTGTAGCGTTGGCCTTCCTCTTCGGCAAAAGCGACCAGCTCCAGGTCAAAGGGCAGGCGCTGCTGGCTTTGGTGCAGGTGGCGCACGCAGGCCATGGGCACAAAAATACCCAAGCGGCCATCGTATTTGCCGCCATTGCGAACACTGTCGAAATGCGAGCCGGTCATTAGGGTTGGCGCACCCGGCCGGCTGGCGCGGTAGCGCCCCACAACATTGCCCACTGCATCGGTGCTGACCGTGTCAAAGCCGCAAGCCAGCATGCGCTCTCTCAGGCTGGCTGCACACGCCTGGTGGGCCTGGGTGAGGTAAGTCACCGTCAACTGGCCTTTTTCGTGGTAGCCCGGGTCGCTGAACTCAGCCAAGGCCTCATGCCAGTCCCAAACCTCGTTGCCAAGCGCCGGGACTATGCCAAATTTGTCATCCAGGCGGATTTCAGCAATCCTGTGAATGTTGCGCAGGCACTCGCAGAGCTCGGTGTTCACCGGGTTGTGCAGGCGCCGCTCAAAGGTGGCGATGATTTGTTGGCGGCTCAGGCCATCGCCGCGGGGCCCACGCGCCGCAACGATGAACGGATGCCCGAAGCGCTCGTTGTAGGCGCTGTTGAGTTGCTGCAGTCGGTCAAACTCTTGTGGGCTGCATTCGCTCAGCCCAGCGCGGCTTTGCTCACCAGTCGACTCGGCGGTCAGGGCTTGGCTCACCATCGCCCGCCCGGCAAGCTCGGGATGGGCTCGCACCAATGCGAGCTGGGCTTCACGGCTGGCAGCCGTCACCACCTGTGCCATGGCATGCTTGAACTGCGCCAAGGACACAAAAGGCCGTCGTTGCAGAGCCTGCTCGGCAATCCATGGCGAGTGTTCGTACAGCCCACCAAGCTGCTGCAGCAGCCAAGCGCTCGGCGCGGTGTTGAGTTGGTCCAGGCTCAGTGCCATGCTCAGCTGCTCACAGTGAATAGGGGTGGGTGCTACGCCAGTGGCGAGCAATGTCAATGCGGCGGCAAACCCAGACCCGGTCCTGCTGGGTGATGTAGTCTAGGAATCTTTGTAGCGCGGTGATACGGCCGGGACGGCCGAGCAAGCGGCAGTGCAGCCCAACACTCATCATGGCCGGGCGCTCAAGGCCCTCGGCATACAGCACATCAAAGCTGTCTTTGAGGTACTGGAAAAACGGGTCGGCGTGCGAGTAACCCTGGGGCAGGGCAAAGCGCATGTCATTGCAGTCCAGGGTGTAGGGCACGATGAGTTGCGGCACCACGTCGCCACTGCTTTTGCGCACCTTCATCCAGAACGGCAGGTCGTCTCCGTAGTAGTCGCTGTCGTACTCAAAGCCGCCATAGTCGGCCACCAGACGGCGTGTGTTGGGGCTGTCTCGGCCGGTGTACCAGCCCAGAGGACGTTCGCCGCAAAGCTCGGTCAGTATGTCCATGCCGCGTGCCATGTGCTCGCGCTCGGTGGCCTCGTCGAGGTTTTGGTAATGGATCCAGCGCCAGCCGTGGCAAGCAATCTCGTGGCCGAGTTGCTTGAGTGCCCGTACCAACGCGGGGTTGCGCTGCAATGCCATGCTGACGGCAAACACGGTTAGCGGCAGTCGGCGTTTTTCAAATTCCCGAAGAATGCGCCACACACCGACACGGGAGCCGTATTCGTAAATGCCTTCCATGCTGATATGGCGCGCGGGGTAGCTTGGCGGATTGAACATCTCGGACAAAAACTGCTCGGATGCGGCATCGCCGTGCAGCACATTGTTTTCGCCACCCTCTTCATAGTTCAGCACGAACTGCACCGCCACCCGGGCTTGGCCGGGCCATTGCGCGTGCGGCGGCTCGGCGCCATAGCCCAGCAGGTCACGCGGGTAGGGCAGGGTGCTGTCGTAGTGGTGCATCGCGAGATGATAACCACGCCCAAATGGTATAAACAATTTCGCCGCGCCCAGCCCGGGTGTGCTGCGCCAACCTTCATCAGGAGCCGCAATGGGCTTGAGCACACATGTTTTGGACACCATGCACGGCACGCCTGCGGCTGGTATGCGGGTCAGTCTGTACACCACCGAGGGCGAAGCGGCCAAGCTGGTCAAGCAGTTTGTGCTCAACCAAGACGGGCGCAACCCGGACGGCCTGCTGTTTGACCATCAAGAACTCAAGCAGGGCACTTACCGCCTCTTGTTTGAGGTGGCGGCCTACTTCGCGGCCCGCGGCGTGCTGCTACCGCAGCCCAATTTTCTTGACCGGGTGAGCCTTGATTTCGGGGTGGCCCAGCCACAGCAGCACTACCATGTTCCGCTGTTGGTCAGCCCCTGGAGCTATTCCACCTACCGCGGCTCTTGATGCTGTTTTGCAGGCCAGTGGCGCTGCGCTACAACTGCCCCTTGGTGAGGGTGTCGAGCTGGAAGCGCCCACTTTTGTGCCACAGCCAGGTTTCGGTGTAGGTAACCGAGCCCAGGGCGAGCGGTCGCGGGAAAGGCGCTGCCCGGCGAATCGTGTCCTCTATTTCAGCCACCACTTCAGGCGCGTGGGTGGGTACGCGCATCCAATTGATTTGGGTGATCTCACCCATGGCGCCGACATCGACTTGCAGCACACCGATGGCGTACAGCAGGGGTGGCAACTGGCCAGCATAAATTCGGTGTGCGTTTTGCCCATAGAGGTGGGCCGCTGCAGCCCGCCGGTAATCCCGCTCGGTCTGGGCTGTTGATCCCACGCTGCTGTCGTTTGTGGCGGTAACTGGCTGGGGCTTGGTGCTGGGGCTGACTTTTGGCGCTGCGGATTTAGCCGGTGGCGGGGGCCGAGCAGCTGCGAGAGCCGGCGGGGCCGGTTTTTGGGCTTGGTCAGGGCTTGTTGCCGGGTGCTGCGGCGGCACGATCTGCACGGTGGGCGCAGAAACAATGACCGGCAGTGGCTGTGGCGTCGGTACCGCGCAGCCCACGAGAATGCCGGCCGTCAGCAGGTCAAGGCCCCGCCAACGGGTGCGCCAACTTCGAAAAGCATGCAGCAAGTCTGGTCTCCTGTGCTCCCCAAGCCCGGTCTTCTGGCGTAGCCGCCGGGATTATTCTTTGGCCCGAGCATAACGGGCCTGTGGCGAACCGTCCAGTTTTCAACCATCCAGTTGTCAACCGAGATTGTTCATTCGGCGCACCGGCACGCCAAACCCTCGTGGACAATCTCGGTTGAATGAACAGGCTTGAATTATTTTTGCAGCGCCTCATCCATACCCCGGCTGTGCTGGTGGTTGTGGCCGCAGTGCGGGGCTCGGTGCCGCGCGAGGTGGGCGCCTGGATGGCTGTTTTTGCGCAGACAGAGCCGCAGACAGAGCCGCAGACTTTGGGCACTGTGGGCGGCGGACAACTCGAATTTGATGCGGTTAGCCACGCCCGCTCCTTGATGCAAAACGGCGCCGCACCGGGTCTGACCCTGCGCCGCTATGCCCTGGGGCCGACCCTGGGGCAGTGCTGTGGCGGCGATGTACAGCTGAGTTTTGAGCCGGTCAGCGCCGCGGATATTGCCCCGCTGCGCCAGCGCTTGCAGCCAGTCCACCAGCCAGTGGCCCTGTTTGGGGGTGGCCATGTCGGGCAGGCGCTGGTGCGTGTGCTGGCGGAACTGCCATTCACATTGCGCTGGATCGACAGCCGTGGCGAGGTGTTCCCAAGAGATGTGCCGGCCCATGTGGTCTGTGAGCACTCTGACCCGGTGCAACGCGCCGTGCCCCTGCTGCCGGCCGGCGCGCGCGTACTGGTAATGAGTTTCAGCCATGCAGAAGATCTCGATGTTGTGGCGGCCTGCCTGCTGCGTCAGCGCCAGCAGGCTGACCTGCCTTTTGTCGGGCTGATTGGCAGCCGCACCAAATGGGCGAGCTTTCGACAGCGATTGCTGGCCCGCGGCTTCACTGAAGCAGAGCTCGCACAAATAAACTGCCCGATTGGTGTGCCAGGTGTTTTGGGTAAGCAGCCAGAGGTGATTGCCGTGGCTGTTGCGGCCCAGCTTTTGCAAACTCTGGCGCCGCGCTGATACAGTCCAAGCTAGAAAAAAGCGAGAGAAAAATGGACAGTTATTACCTCGAATGGGCCAACCTGCTGTTGCGCTGGGTGCATGTGATCACCGCCATTGCCTGGATCGGTTCTTCCTTTTATTTTGTTTTTCTCGACAGCAGCCTGACGCCACCGGTTGACGAAGACCTCAAGCGACAAGGCGTCAGCGGTGAACTCTGGGCCGTGCATGGCGGCGGTTTTTACCACCCGGTTAAGTTCAATGTCTCACCGCCCAAGTTGCCTGAGAACCTGCATTGGTTTTATTGGGAAAGCTACAGCACCTGGTTGTCGGGCTTTGCGCTGTTCACACTGTCTTACCTGTGGAGTGCTGGCACCTACCTGATCGATAAATCAAAAATGGACTGGGCGCCGTCCACGGCGGTTGCCGCAGCACTTTCTTTTTTGCTGGTTTTTTGGCTGCTCTATGACCTGATTTGTCGCACCTTGGGCCAGCGCAAAAACGGCGAGGCCATTGTTGGAGGCTTGGTATTTTTGCTGGTTTGCGTGGCATCGTGGCTGGCCTGTCACTGGTTTGCTGGGCGTGCGGCCTTTTTGCTGGTGGGGGCGATGCTGGCGACCAGCATGAGTGCGAGCGTGTTTTTTTGGATTATTCCGGGCCAGAAAAAAGTGATTGCGGCAATCCAGGCCGGCCAAGCGGTAGACCCGGTGCATGGCCAGCGCGGCAAGCAGCGCAGCGTGCACAACACCTATTTCACCCTGCCAGTGCTGTTTGCCATGCTCAGCGGGCATTACAGCTTCACTTACAACCACCCACAAAACTGGCTGGTGCTGATTTTGATGATGTTTGCAGGTGCGGCGATCCGGCAGTTTTTTGTCATGCGCCACGGCTACAAGCTCGGCCGCCACGGCAACCCTTTGGTTTATGGCTTGGCCGGTGTGGCGGTGATCGTCGGGGCGATTGTCTGGTTGCGGCCGGTGGCAACGCCCCCCGCCCTAGCGCAGGTGCAACCGGCTGCTGCGCTGGCAGCTACTGGCGCCGATCAAGCCAATTACCAAAAGCTACAAATCGTGCTGCAGCAGCGCTGTTATGCCTGCCACGGTGAGCAAGTGCAGATGAAGAATGTGCGCCTTGATTCAGCCAGTTTGGTTAAACAGCAGGCGCAAAGCATTTACCAGCAGGTCGTGGTATCCCGGGCCATGCCCATGAACAACAGCACCGGCCTGACCGAGGCCGAGCGGCAATTGGTTAAGCAGTGGTTTGAGGCCGGTGCGGCAGTCGACTGACGGGCTCAGTCAACCGTTGCGCCGCTGGCCTTGACCACCTGCTCATACTTGGCCCGTTCGCTTGCCATGAATGCCCCGAAAACCTCGGGGCTGGTGGCGACTGGTTCGGCCAGCAGGGCGGCAAAACGGGTTTTGGTTTCAGGCGCATTGAGTGCGGCCACGAAAGCCTGGTTAAGCCGTGCCAAAACGTCTTTGGGCGTGGCAGCTGGGGCTACCAATCCCCACCAGGTGTCGATGGCGAAACCCTTGATGGTGTCAGCCATCGCCGGCACCTCTGGCAGGGCGCTGGAGCGCGCCAGCGTCGTGACCGCAATGGCCTTGAGCTTGCCGGCACGGATGTTGGGCGCGGCCGTGGCGAGGTTGTCAAAGTTGAAATCCACCTGCCCGCCCAGCAGCGCGAGCTGCGCCGGGTTGCCGCCGTTGTAGGGCACATGCACGGCCAAAATGCCGGCCTCTTTGTTGAGCATCTCTCCAGCCAGGTGACCGGCGCTGCCATTGCCGCCGCTGCCGTAATTGAGCTTGCCGGGGTTGGCCTTGGCATAGGCCAGCAAGTCGGCCAGGCTGCTGATCTTCAAACGCTGCGCTGTCTCGGCATTCATGACCAGCACATTGGGTACCCGCAGCATTTGCGTGATGGGCGCAAAGTCACTGCCCGCGTTGTAGGGCATGGTCTTGTACAGCCAGGGGTTGATGGCATGCGTGGCGGTGGCTGCGATGCCAATGGTCAGGCCGTCGGGCGCGGCCTTGGCCACCAGATCGGCGCCGATGTTTCCCCCAGCGCCGGGGCGGTTTTCTATGATGACCGTGCCCAGGCTGTCTTTGACCCGCTCGGCCAGCGCTCGGGCAGTCACATCAATCGGGCCGCCCGCGGCGTAGGGCACGATCAATCGGATCGGCTTGGTCTGCGCCAGGGCGCTCGGTGAGGCCAGGACGGCCACCAGGGTCATGGCAGTGAGCCAGCATGTTTTAAGTTGCATGGTGTTTACCGGTTTGGTGTGGGTGGATGGATTCCCGGTCGGGGGCGACGAAGGTGTGTCAACTGGCTTCAGGTTCGGCAGGGAATCTTGGCTCCGGGTTCAGGCCGCAAGTGCTTGTTTGTCGGCCTCCGAGGTGAAGGAATCTGCAAAAAACGCATCGTCGGGCAGGCCGGCATGCGTGGTGTAAGCGGCGCGGGCCGAGTCGACCACAATGGGCGCGCCACAGGCATACACCTGGTGACCGCTGAGGTCTGGGAAGTCTTGCAGCACCGCTTGATGTACAAAACCGGTGCGGCCGCGCCAGTCGTCCTCTGGCAGCGCGTCTGAGACCACCGGTATGTAATGCAAGTTGGGCATGGCGGCCAATTGCGTCCTCACCCAACCATCAAGGTACAGGTCGACCGGCCTGCGCCCACCCCAGTACAGGGTGGCGGGGCGTGAGATGCCTTTGAACTGCATGTGCTCTAGCACCGCCTTGATGGGTGCCAGACCCGTGCCCGAAGCCAGCAGGATGATGGGCTTGTTGCTGTCCTCACGCAGGTAGAAACTGCCAAACGGCCCCTCGATGCGCAAAATCTCCTTCTCTTTCATGATGTTGAAGACATGGTCGGTGAATTTGCCGCCTGGCATGTGCCGGATGTGCAGCTCCAGCCCAGCGGACAGGGTGTGTGGCGCATTGGCCATCGAATAGCTGCGCCGCGCCCCGTCACGCAGCAAAAACTCGACATACTGCCCGGCGTGGTAGCTAAAGCTGTCGTTAGCCGGGAGTTGCAGCTTGAGCAGCATCACATCCGAAGACTTTTTCTCCAGCTGGTTGACCCGGGTCGGCATTTTCTTGATCGGGAAGGCGCCTTCACTGGTGACCTGGCGCGACTCCAGCAACACATCGCTGTGCGCCACGCCACAACAGGTCAGCACCAGGCCGGCGGCTTCTTCCTCCGGGCTCAATGCCTTGCTTTGGTGCACGCCGTGCACCACGTTGCCGCTGAGCTTTTTGCACTTGCAGGAGCCGCAGGCGCCGTCTTTGCAGCCATAGGGCAGGCCGATGCCCTGGCGTATACCGGCTGCGAGCATGGGCTCACCGGCCATGGCGGTGAAGACCCGACCGCTGGGTTGTATGCTGATCTGGAAGGCCGCTGGGGCGGCATCTGGCGAGCTCATGTTGTTCGGTATCCTCGGGGCTTGCAAGTTTTTGGAAAGCCCCTGATTTTGCCTTCAAACCCAAGCCCCCACGGCAGTCTGTATGCCACCCGCCCCGGCGCACTGCCGGCGCGGTTTCGCCGCCAGCGGTTGCTGATCATTGGCTGTGGCGATGTGGGCTTGCGTGTGGTGCAGGCGTTGCCGGCCCGGGTGCGGGTGATTGCGCTGACCTCCAGCCCCGAGCGCAGCGCCGAGTTGCGTGCACGCGGCATCACGCCGCTGCGCGGCAACCTGGACGACCCGTTGAGTCTGCAGCGCTTGGCCGGGCTGGCCCATCGCGTGCTGCATTTGGCGCCGCCCCCGGGCGAGGGCTGGCAAGACCCGCGCACCCTGGCCCTGACCCGGGCGCTGCGCCGGCGCAGTCCGCCGAGCGGGCTGGTGTATGGCTCCACCAGCGGCGTCTATGGTGACTGCCAAGGCGCTATTGCTACAGAAACAAGATCAACCAACCCAGACACGCCAAGGGCTAGACGCCGAATTGATGCGGAAGCCGCGGTGCGATTCCTGGGTCGCTCGGCCGGTGTACGCAGC
This sequence comes from Rhodoferax sp. OV413, assembly GCA_945861195.1. Classification (GTDB taxonomy): domain Bacteria; phylum Pseudomonadota; class Gammaproteobacteria; order Burkholderiales; family Burkholderiaceae_C; genus Rhodoferax. Next base: position 3,709 of record CAMATS010000011.1, on the reverse strand, counting down.
AGCATTTTGCGCATCCCCGGCATTTATGCGCCAGACCGGGTGGGCGGCACGCCACGCGCCCGGCTCGAAAAAGGCACGCCGGTGCTGCGCGCCGAGGATGATGTCTACACCAACCATATCCACGCTGACGACCTGGCGCGCGCCTGCACCGCCGCCCTGTGGCGCGGCCGGCCGCAACGCATTTACAACGTCAACGATGACACGGCGCTCAAGATGGGCGACTACTTCGACTTGGCGGCTGACCTGTACGGCCTGCCACACCCGCCACGCATTGCCCGCGATGCGGCTGGCGGTCAGTTGCCGCTGATGCTGCTGAGCTTCATGAGCGAATCGCGCCGTCTGGACAACACGCGCCTGAAACGCGAGTTGGGGCTGCGGCTGCGCTACCCCACGGTCGAATCTGGTTTACGGGCATGAACCTCCCGGGCACGCTCAGGCACAGCCCGGCGGCCGAGCGCAACGGCCACGCCATTTTGGCGCGCCTGCAGCAACTGCTGCCGGCGCAGGGCCGGGCGTTGGAGATTGCCAGTGGCACCGGCCAGCATGTGGCCCTGTTTGGCGCCAACTTGCCCGGCTGGATTTGGCAAGCGAGTGACCTGCACGACCACGACTTTCCGGCCATCTGCCAGTGGTGTGCCCTGACCGGCGTCGCCCCACCGCCGCCCTGCCTGCTTGACGTCCTGGCGCCCCGCTGGCCGGCCGCTGGTGCGGCGTTTGAGCAGCCGTTTGACCTGGTTTATTGCGCCAATATGCTGCACATTGCGCCCTGGGCTTGCTGTCAGGGCCTGATGCAAGGCGCCGCGCGCCACCTCGGGCCCCAAGGGCGGCTGGTCACCTACGGCCCCTATTTCGAGCGTGAGGTGCCCAGCGCAGCCAGCAACCTGGCGTTTGACAGCAGCCTGCGGGAACGTGATGGCGCCTGGGGTATTCGCTGGTTGCATGAGGTGGCGGCCCAAGCTGAACTTGCCGGACTGCATTTGGCGAGCCGAGTTGACATGCCGGCCAATAACCTGCTGCTGGTGTTTGAGCGAGCGAGCCTTACGAGTGGCTTTGCTGGTGCTGAGGCGAGAGGATAAGGCAGATCTGAATTGGCTTGAAGCTGATGATCAAGCCGTCTGGTGCCCGAGGCCGGAATCGAACCGGCACGGATTTCTCCGGGGGATTTTGAGTCCCCTTCGATAAAATCTACTCTTTGTACTGCTTTTACATTTTCCGTAACAAATATCAACAATTTACGATCGCTATGGGATAAAAAAAGTCTGAATCGTTGAAAAACATTCGCTAAAATTCGGGTCTGTAGTCTGTAAATAGTCTGTAAAAATTAGCTGGAGGGTTGTTATGGCACGCGTTGGCAGAGGCATTTCAATTGATTTCACTTCAGCACATGAACTAGCCCACGGACTGCTAGAACGAGCAAGCTGCCCGACTGGCAAGGAATTTGTACTGCTAAGAGACTGTAAAAAAAAGGGCCTGCGTCTTCGGATTACCAAAGTTGGCGGTAAGCACTGGCAGTTTGAAACGCGCATCAAAGGCAAATTGTTCACGCGTTCACTAGGTGAGTGGCCTGCCGTGTCCATTGCTCAAGCCCAAGCCGAAGCGCATCGACTGCGGGGAGATGCTGAGAGGGGAATCGACCCCCGAGTCGCTGAACGCGTAGTAGCAGCAGCGGCGCATCTAGCCGAGGCCGAAAAGCAAAGGATCGCCAAATTTACGTTCGCTGCATTGATGACGGATTACGCTGAGCAACTGGAAAAGCTAGGCCGGACAAGTCACGCCAAGGTAAGGGGCATGATCAGACTACATTTAATTGAAGGTGCTCCACCATTGGCAAATACGCCTGCTGCAAAAGTTACTGGAGAGCAGGTCACCGATTTAATGCGCCAACTGAACGACGTGGGTAAAAAGCGTACCGCTGGCAAGCTGCGAAGTTATGCTCGTGCGGCATTCGAAATGGCGCGGACTGCTGGTATGGACGCTGAACTGCCAGTTCATTTTAAAAACTACGGTGTCAAGCACAACCCAGCCGCCGAGGTAAAGGCAATCAAACTTGACACAGACAAGAACCCATTGATGCCAGTTCATTTGCGACAATATTGGCATGTAATAAAGTCAATTCCGGGGCAGGAGGGTGCAGTACTGCGCCTGCACCTACTGACAGGGGGACAGCGTATTCAGCAACTGTGCAACCTATCTGTTAGGAATGTGCGTTCCGAAGTCATTACGCTGGTTGATAGAAAGGGACGGCCCGGGAATCCACCGAGGGCACACCAAGTCCCTCTTATTGAGGCTGCCCAAGACGCTATCAGTGAGCTTTTGGCGCTCTCAGGCCGTGGGCAGTATGTCTTGTCGTTGGATGCTGGCGCGTCTCCGTTAGCCGCTGCTTCATTTTCGAGGTGGGCAAAAAGGGCTGCCGCTAATGTGGCTTGGGAAACTGGAATGGATGTCCCAGATGTGGGCGATTTTCAGGCGAAGAGAATTCGTTCAGGGGTTGAGACTACTCTCGCAAGCTTGCGCGTGTCTCAAGATATTAGAGGGCAACTGTTGAGCCATGGCGTCACGGGCGTGCAAGCGGCAAGCTACGACGCGCATAATTATTTGGACGTCAAGCGCGAAGCACTGCAAACCCTTTTTCGCTTTTTAGAAAATACTAATGTCGGTGTTGTACATACAGCGTTCCCAAGGGCTAAGGTATGAAAAAAGCACAATCAAATACGATCACATTATCTGGTGACAAGGATCTATTTTTTCACACAGAGGCAGCCTCACAAATTAGCGATGCCCTAGGCCACGCAGAGGGAGAACGAGTTCGATTTCAAAACAGACTGAACGATGCAATCCATGCAGGTGAAATTGATGCATATTGCCACCGAGACGGTGCACTGCTGAGCTTGCCACTAGGTCCGACTAAAGCACTATGCATCCGCCCCAAAAACGTAAATGACTGGTTAGCAGACAAGGGCTACGAGTTCAAATGGTCTGCGGGAACGAAAAATGGTACAACAAAAAGATGGGGCGATAAGCAGCGTTCAGAGCTTGAGAAATTTCGTGCCACACACACCATGGCGGAGACCTCAAAGCACTTTTCCATTTCCGAACAAAGAATTCGACAGATATTACCAAAGGAGTTGCCTAAGGAATCGCCGCAAGCGTCGCCGTTTAATTGGCGCAGGCACCCCCGAAATGACCGCTAGGGGTTGCGGCTACGAGCCGGTCCGCCGTAATAGGTTCACTCGGAACCGATACCCGCAAGGGGTAGCGGTTTTATAGATTGGTGACTTGCGCCCCCATTATTGCAGTGTCTTCAACAACCCAAAGGGTTTCGAAATGCCTGCAAACGTATTCCAACCCACTCCGCTGAACCTTGAGACAAGGTTGGCTATACCTACCCATGAAGCTGCTTTTCATCTGAACAGAAGTCGGCAGACGATGCGTCTCTGGGCCTGCAAAGAGAACGGCCCGATTCGACCCATACGAATCAACGGGCGTTTGGCATGGTCGGTCGAGGCGCTTCGTGGGCTTCTGGGGGGTGCAGCATGAAAGCACTCCAGACAACGCCCCCTTGGCTCGACCCCAAATACGACACCGCATTCGGCGCGAAATGACACTCGCTGCTGAGAACTCCGACTTCCCCGGCTTTCAGACAGAGCCTGCCTATGTGTGGTTGCGAAAAAACGGGGCCGAGCAACATCTATACAAGGCCAATGCAATG
>CAMATS010000010.1 GCA_945861195.1 Rhodoferax sp. OV413 | reverse complement strand
TTCTACTTCCGCACCACGGATGTGACAGGCGCCATCGAGCTGCCTGAAGGCAAGGAGATGGTGATGCCGGGCGACAACGTGTCGATCACTGTGAAGCTGATCAACCCGATCGCCATGGAAGAAGGCCTGCGCTTCGCCATCCGCGAAGGTGGCAAGACCGTTGGCGCCGGTGTGGTGGCCAAAATCATCGCCTAACTTGTTTGCACAGGGGTATAGCTCAATTGGCAGAGCGTCGGTCTCCAAAACCGAAGGTTGTAGGTTCGATTCCTACTGCCCCTGCCACTTGGTGGCTTTGAGATAGCTCATTACCAGCCCAGCCATCAAAAGGCTGGGCTCAAACAGCTTCAACCAGCGGCTTTACAGACAGACAGACGAACGCAAAACTGAAACAAATGGTCACCCCACAAGTTCAAACACTCAGCACCGGCGCAGACAAAGCCAAACTGGTTGGCGCCGCCCTGCTGGCTGTGGCTGCCCTGGCCGCGTTTTATCTGCTGTCCAAACAGGGGGCGCTGGTTCAATGGGCCGCCCTGCTGTTGATTTTCGCGGTTGCGGTTGCGGTATTTTTCACTGCAGAGCCAGGCAAAGCGCTGCTGGCGTTTGGCCGTGATGCTTGGCGCGAACTCAAAAAAGTCGTTTGGCCCGAACGCAAAGAGGCCATGCAGATGACCGCCTATGTGTTCGTTTTTGTCCTGGTCATGGCGCTGTTTCTCTGGCTCACCGACAAGACGCTCGAGTGGTTGTTCTATGACCTGATTCTGGGGTGGAAAAAATGACAAATGATCTTGTAGATCCCCTGGTCCCCGAGGCGCATGCCGCCGCCCAGATTCTGGCAACCGCACCGAGCAACCCCGACCTGCGCTGGTATGTGGTGCACGCCTACTCGGGCATGGAAAAAGCTGTTGAACGCAACATTCTGGAGCGCATCACGCGCGCTGGCATGCAGGCAAAATTCGGCCGGGTCCTGGTTCCCATGGAAGAAGTGGTGGAGATCAAGAACGGGCAGAAAAAAACAACCGAACGCAAGTTTTTCCCCGGCTATGTGTTGGTCGAAATGGTGATGGATGACGACACCTGGCACTTGGTCAAGCACACCAACAAGGTCACTGGTTTTGTCGGTGGTGCCAAGACGCGGCCCTCGCCCATCTCTGAATCTGAGGTGATGAAGATCGTCAGCCAGATGCAAGAGGGCTCGGAGAAGCCGCGGCACAAGGTGGAGTTCTCGGTGGGGGAGTATGTACGCATCAAAGACGGCCCTTTCACCGACTTCAATGGCTCGGTCGAAGACGTCAATTACGACAAAAGCAAGGTCCGCGTGTCAGTCACGATTTTTGGCCGTGCCACACCAGTTGAACTGGAGTTTTCGCAAATCGAAAAGGCCTGAGTCCAGGCTAGGATCCGCACTTTTCGACTCGGTGCAGATATTGTTGGTGAGTCGTTAACCCGCGGGGAGCCAGGTTAAACCCATTCGTTTTTGGGCCCTGGCGTCAGCACCCGCAAGGAGAAAAGCATGGCGAAAAAAATCGTCGGTTTTGTCAAGCTGCAAGTTCCGGCAGGCAAAGCCAACCCGTCCCCCCCGATCGGCCCTGCCCTGGGTCAACGCGGGCTGAACATCATGGAGTTCTGCAAAGCCTTCAATGCCCAAACGCAGGGCATCGAGCCCGGGCTGCCACTGCCCGTGGTGATCACCGCTTTTGCCGATAAGAGCTTTACTTTTATCATCAAATCGCCGCCGTCCTCGATTCTGATCAAAAAAGCGGTCAAGATTGACAAAGGCTCAGCGCGTCCGCACACCGACAAGGTTGGCAAGATCACCCGGGCCCAGCTCGAGGAAATCGCCAAGACCAAAATGAAAGACTTGACAGCTGCCGACATGGACGCGGCTGTGCGCACCATCGCCGGCTCGGCCCGTTCGATGGGCGTGACTGTGGAGGGCGTTTAAATGACTCATCTGACAAAAAAACAAAAGACCCAGCAGGGCAAGATCGACAGCAACAAGCTGTACCCCCTGCTCGACGCGCTGGGACTGGTCAAGGAGTTCGCGACAGCCAAGTTCGATGAATCGATCGATGTGGCTGTGCAACTAGGTATTGACGCTAAAAAATCTGACCAAGTGGTGCGCGGCGCCGTCGTGTTGCCAAATGGAACCGGCAAGACCAAACGGGTTGCCGTGTTTGCGCAGGGCGCAAAGGCTGATGAAGCGCGAGCAGCAGGCGCCGACATTGTCGGTATGGACGATCTGGCTGCCATGATCAAGGCTGGCAACATGCCGTTTGATGTCGTGATTGCCGCCCCGGATGCCATGCGGGTCGTTGGAACGCTGGGGCAAATTCTTGGTCCCCGTGGCTTGATGCCCAACCCGAAAGTCGGAACGGTTACCCCTGACGTGGCCCTGGCGGTTAAAAATGCCAAGGCGGGACAGGTGCAGTTCCGCGTCGACAAGGGCGGCATTGTGCACTCCACCATTGGCAGGCGCTCCTTTGACAACGACAAGCTACGCGGCAACCTGGCCGCCTTGGTAGATGCCCTGAGCAAGGCCAAACCGGCGGCCAGCAAAGGCGTTTACCTGCGCAAAGTGGCAGTTTCTTCAACCATGGGCGTAGGCGTACGCGTTGACCTGCAAACAATCGCAGCCTGAGGGCAAAGAATTTGGTGCGCCCGAAAAGGCGCGCCAAGGTGGTGGGCTGTTTGGGCTGCAAAGTCGAAACAGGCCATCCAAGACCGTTGGTGTGCCAGCTCCACTTGTGGGTGCCAGCGCTTAATCAGAAGACAACCAACGCAGATGGCGATCCCGCTGCCCAAGGACCTGGTTCTTGAACAGATGGTCGCTGCAATGTGGCGTACCCGGAGGCTGATGGCCAAGGGGTATATTTTGAAGGAGTAGACCTTGAGTCTTAATCGCAGTGAGAAAGAAGCCGTCATCAGTGATGTGATCGGCCTCGCAGCAAAAGCTCAAACGCTCGTGATGGCGGAATACCGCGGCATCAAAGTCGCGGACATGACCAAATTGCGCACAGCCGCGCGCAGCAACGGAGTGAGCTTGACTGTGTTGAAAAACACACTGGCTCGCCGTGCTGTGGCAGGCAGTGGCTTTGCGGTGGTGTCCGATTTGATGACCGGTCCGCTGATCTATGGCTTCTCTGAAGATGCAGTGGCTGCCGCGCGAGTGGTGTCCGATTTCGCAAAAACCAATGACAAATTGGTGATCCGCGGAGGTGCATTCGCCGGAAAAGCCCTGGATGTGAACGGCGTCAAGCAACTGGCAAACATTCCCTCCAAAGAGGTTTTGCTGGCGCAGTTGCTGGGCTTGATGCAATCCCCGATTTCCCGCACCGCACGGGTGCTGGCGGCGATCGCGGAGAAAAAAAGCGCCGGTGCGGCAAGCGAAGCAGCACCAGCAGAGGCTGTCGCGGCCTGACGGCCTGTGGCAAGTTGTAAGCACTATTGTTAGGACATAAAAATGGCATTCGATAAAGACGCATTTTTGACCGCTCTGGACAGCATGACGGTCATGGAACTCAACGAACTGGTGAAAGCCATCGAAGAGAAGTTTGGCGTAAGCGCTGCAGCCATGTCGGCACCCGCCGGCGGCGGTGCTGCGGCGGCCGCTGTGGTGGAAGAAAAAACCGAGTTCAATGTGGTGCTGCTTGAAGCCGGCGCCGCCAAGGTCTCGGTCATTAAAGCGGTGCGTGAGATCACTGGCCTGGGCCTCAAAGAAGCCAAAGACCTGGTCGACGGCGCGCCTAAAAATGTCAAAGAAGGCATTGCCAAGGCGGATGCTGAAGCCGCCCTGAAAAAGCTGGTGGATGCAGGTGCCAAGGCCGAACTCAAGTAATTGACGAGGCCCATACCGGGCCGACCCATCGCAAACTGCGGTGGTCGGCCCGGGTACTTGTGAGAGCACACCGCAAAGCGACCTCAATATCGCGCTTTTCAGTGTCTTCTGATCCCGACTGCGGGAGACGCCTTGGTTCGGGTTGCATGCAATGTGCGACCGTCCGCCAAAGATTGGTAGCGGCCAATCGCCAAGAAATATGAAAGCAGGGTACGGGCGCGAAGAATTTTCGTGTCCGACTGCCTGATCGCTTTGGTATGACAGTCGACGAGGACCCTCAGGATTCATCAGTCATTGCCCGGAGATCTCATGGCTTACTCTTACACCGAACGCAAACGCATTCGAAAAAATTTCGGCAATCGTGACAGCGTGCTCGAAATACCCTACCTGCTGCAAATGCAAAAAGACGCCTACACAGCGTTTTTGCAAGCCGATGCTGCGCCGAAAAAACGCACCACAGAGGGCTTGCAAGCGGCCTTCGAGGCGGCCTTCCCGATCGTTTCGCACAACGGTTTTGTCGAGATGAAATACCTCGAGTACAACCTGGCGAAACCGGGCTTTGACGTGCGCGAGTGCCAAACCCGCGGACTCACCTACGCCTCGGCCGTGCGCGCCAAGGTGCAGCTGATTATTTATGACCGCGAAGCTTCCACCAGCCAAAACAAGGTGGTCAAAGAGGTCAAGGAACAAGAAGTCTACATGGGCGAGGTGCCCCTGATGACCGGTAAGGGCTCCTTCATCATCAACGGAACCGAACGGGTCATCGTGTCCCAGCTGCACCGCTCGCCGGGCGTGTTTTTTGAGCATGACAAAGGGAAAACACACAGCTCGGGCAAGCTGCTGTTCTCGGCGCGCATCATCCCTTACCGCGGCTCTTGGCTTGACTTCGAGTTCGATCCCAAAGATATCTTGTATTTCCGGGTTGATCGGCGCCGCAAAATGCCAGTGACCATACTGCTAAAGGCCATCGGTCTGAACCATGAGTCGATTCTTGCCAACTTCTTTGTCAACGACAATTTCCGCCTGATGGACAGCGGGGCGCAAATGGAATTTGTCGCCGAACGCCTGCGCGGAGAAGTGGCCCGCTTTGACATCACCGACAAAAGCGGCAAAGTGGTGGTGGCCAAAGACAAGCGTGTCACCGCCCGCCATACCCGAGAGCTCGAGCAGTCTGGCACGACCCATGTCAGTGTTCCCGAAGATTTTTTGGTTGGCCGCGTGATTGCCCGCAGCATTGTTGAGCCCGACACCGGTGAAATCATTGCCAAGGCCAACGAGGAACTGAGCGAGGCATTGCTCAAAAAGCTGCGCGCCAGCGGCGTGCAGGATCTGCCTTGCATCTACACCAATGAGCTCGATCAGGGCGCCTACATATCGCAAACTCTGCGCAGCGATGAAACCGTCGATGAATTTGCCGCCCGGGTAGCAATTTACCGCATGATGCGCCCCGGAGAGCCGCCGACCGAAGACGCGGTGCAAGCCCTTTTTCAGCGCCTCTTCTACAACCCAGACACCTATGATTTGTCCCGTGTCGGGCGCATGAAGTTCAATGCCAAGATGGGGCGTGCCGAGTCCACCGGCCCCATGGTGCTGACCAACGAAGACATTTTGTCAGTCGTCAAAATCCTGGTGGATCTGCGCAACGGCCGTGGCGACGTTGACGACATCGACCACTTGGGTAACCGGCGCGTGCGCTGCGTCGGCGAACTGGCTGAAAACCAGTACCGAACCGGCCTCGCGCGGATCGAAAAAGCCGTCAAGGAACGGCTTGGACAGGCCGAGCAAGAGCCGTTGATGCCGCATGACCTGATCAACAGCAAGCCCATCTCAGCGGCCTTGAAGGAATTTTTCGGCGCCTCCCAGCTGTCGCAGTTCATGGACCAGACCAACCCCCTGTCCGAGATCACGCACAAGCGTCGCGTCTCGGCCCTTGGGCCGGGCGGTTTGACCCGTGAGCGTGCCGGCTTTGAGGTGCGCGATGTCCATGTCACGCACTACGGCAGGGTGTGCCCGATTGAGACCCCCGAGGGACCCAACATCGGCCTCATCAATTCCCTGGCCCTGTATGCACGCCTCAATGAATACGGCTTTATTGAAACGCCTTACCGGCGGGTGATCGACAGCAAGGTCACCATGGTGATCGACTACCTGTCTGCCATCGAGGAGGGCAAGTATGTGATTGCCCAAGCCAATGCAACGCTGGACAAAAACGGCAAACTGACCGGCGAGCTGATCTCGGCGCGCGAGGCTGGCGAATCCATTTTGGTGGGGGCAGAGCGGGTTCAGTACATGGACGTCTCCCCGGCCCAGATTGTCTCGGTAGCCGCGTCGCTGGTGCCATTTTTGGAGCATGACGACGCCAACCGGGCGCTGATGGGCGCCAACATGCAGCGCCAGGCTGTGCCTATTCTGCGGCCTGAGAAAGCCTTTGTTGGGACCGGCATTGAACGGGTTTCGGCGGTGGACTCCGGCACCGTGGTCACCGCCTCCCGGGGTGGCGTGGTGGATTATGTCGATGCCACGCGGGTGGTGGTACGGGTCAACGACGATGAGGCACAGGCTGGCGAAGTAGGCGTGGACATCTACAACCTGATCAAGTACCAGCGCTCCAACCAAAACACCAACATCCACCAGCGTCCGATTGTCAGGAAGGGCGACCGCCTTGCCAAAGGCGATGTCATCGCCGATGGCGCATCAACCGACCTCGGTGAACTGGCCCTGGGCCAGAACATGTTGGTTGCATTCATGCCCTGGAATGGCTACAACTTCGAAGACTCCATCCTCATCAGCGAGCGCGTGGTCGCCGAAGACCGCTACACCTCGATACACATTGAAGAGTTGGTGGTGATGGCCCGCGATACCAAGCTGGGTTCCGAGGAGATCACCCGCGACATCCCCAACCTGAGCGAACAGCAACTCAACCGGCTTGATGAATCCGGCATCATCTTTGTGGGTGCTGAAGTACAGCCGGGTGACACGCTGGTCGGCAAGGTCACCCCCAAGGGAGAGACCACGCTGACGCCCGAAGAAAAACTGCTGCGCGCCATCTTTGGTGAAAAAGCCAGCGACGTGAAAGACACCTCTCTTCGAGTCGACCAAGGCTCACAGGGCACGGTGATCGATGTGCAGGTGTTCACCCGCGAAGGCATCACGCGCGACCGCCGGGCCCAGCAAATCATTGACGACGAGCTCAAGCGCTACCGTCTGGACCTCAATGACCAGTTGCGTATTGTCGAAGCAGACGCTTTTGCCCGTATCGAAAAACTGCTGCTTGGCAAGGCGGCCAACGGCGGGCCCCAAAAGCTTGCCAAGGGCAGCAAGATCGACAAGGCCTACCTCGGAGCGGTCGACCGGTTCCATTGGTTTGACATCCGCCCGGCTGATGAGGATGTGGCGAGCCAGCTCGAGAGCATCAAAAACTCTCTGCAGCAAACCCGCCACAGCTTTGATTTGGCGTTTGAAGAAAAGCGCAAGAAACTCACCCAGGGCGATGAGCTGCCCGCAGGTGTGCTCAAAATGGTCAAGGTTTACCTGGCGGTCAAACGCCGCCTGCAACCCGGCGACAAAATGGCCGGCCGGCATGGCAACAAGGGCGTGGTGTCGAAAATCGTTCCAGTTGAAGACATGCCCTACATGGCTGATGGCACGCCCTGCGATATTGTTCTCAATCCCCTGGGCGTGCCCTCGCGGATGAATGTCGGCCAGGTGCTCGAGGTGCATCTGGGCTGGGCCGCCAAAGGCATCGGTCAGCGTATTGGCGACATGCTGCAAGAGCAGGTCAAGATCGCTGAACTGCGCAAGTTTCTTGATACTTTGTACAACGGTTCGGGCCGCAAAGAGGACATCGGGCAGCTGAGCGATCAGCAGGTACTGGAGATGGCGGGTAACCTGAGCACTGGCGCCACCTTCGCCACCCCGGTCTTTGACGGTGCATCCGAAGACGAAATCCGCAGCATGCTCAAGCTGGCCTATCCTGACGAGGCCGTCCGGGCCAAGGGCCTGACAGACACCCGCACCCAGGCCCGGCTGTTTGATGGTCGCAGCGGCGAAGCCTTCGAGCGCCCGACCACGATCGGCTATATGCACGTGCTCAAACTCCACCATTTGGTGGACGACAAGATGCACGCCCGCTCCACCGGCCCCTACAGCCTGGTCACGCAACAACCGCTGGGCGGAAAAGCCCAGTTTGGGGGGCAGCGTTTCGGCGAGATGGAGGTCTGGGCCCTGGAGGCCTATGGCGCTTCGTACACCTTGCAGGAAATGCTGACCGTCAAATCCGACGATGTGCAGGGCCGTACCAAGGTCTACGAAAGCATCGTCAAGGGAGAGCACTCGATCGAAGCTGGCATGCCAGAGTCCTTCAATGTGCTGGTTAAGGAAATACGCTCGCTCGGTATTGACATCGAACTCGAACGTTCCTGATGTTTTGCGCGTCGGCCGGCTTGTACCGCAAGCTCGGCCGCAGTCAATAGATTAACTAGGAAATAGCGTCATGAAATCATTACTCGACCTGTTCAAGCAGTTCACCCCCGATGAGCATTTCAGTGCCATCAAAATCGGCATGGCTTCGCCCGAGAAAATCCGGTCATGGTCTTTCGGCGAAGTCAAAAAGCCAGAGACCATCAACTACCGCACCTTCAAGCCAGAACGCGATGGTCTTTTTTGTGCCAAGATCTTTGGCCCCATCAAAGACTATGAGTGCCTGTGTGGCAAATACAAACGCCTCAAGCATCGCGGCGTGATTTGCGAGAAATGTGGTGTTGAAGTGACCCAGACCAAAGTGCGACGCGAACGCATGGGACACATCGACCTGGCCGCCCCCTGCGCGCACATCTGGTTCCTGAAGTCTCTGCCAAGCCGGCTTGGCCTGGTGCTTGACATGACACTGCGCGACATCGAGCGGGTGCTGTATTTCGAAGCCTATGTCGTCACTGACCCCGGCATGACTCCGCTGAAAAAGTTCAGCATCATGTCGGAAGACGAGTTTGACGCCAAGTTCAAAGAACACGGCGACGAGTTCCAGGCCAAGATGGGCGCAGAGGGCATCAAGGATTTGCTGCATGGCCTGGACATCGAAGGCTCGATTGAAAAACTGCGCAATGACCCGAGTGGCTCAGAGCTAAAAATCAAAAAGAACACCAAGCGCCTCAAGCTGCTTGAGGCTTTCAAAAAGTCGGGTATCAAGCCCGAGTGGATGGTGCTCAATGTGCTTCCGGTGCTACCACCAGACCTGCGTCCGCTGGTGCCGCTGGACGGCGGTCGCTTTGCAACATCAGACCTCAATGACCTGTACCGCCGCGTGATCAACCGCAACAGCCGACTGCGCCGTTTGCTCGAGCTCAAGGCGCCCGAGATCATCGCCCGCAACGAAAAACGCATGCTGCAGGAATCGGTCGACTCCCTGCTTGACAACGGTCGCCGCGGCAAGGCCATGACCGGCGCCAACAAGCGCGCGCTCAAGTCCTTGGCAGACATGATTAAAGGCAAGAGCGGGCGTTTCCGCCAGAACCTGCTGGGCAAACGGGTCGATTACTCGGGTCGCTCGGTGATTGTGGTCGGGCCAACACTCAAACTGCACCAGTGCGGGTTGCCTAAATTGATGGCGCTGGAGTTGTTCAAGCCCTTCATCTTTGCCCGTCTGGAGACCATGGGCATAGCCACCACCATCAAGGCGGCTAAAAAAGAGGTGGAGTCCGGCACGCCGGTGGTTTGGGACATCCTCGAAGAGGTGATCAAAGAGCACCCGGTCATGCTCAACCGCGCCCCCACGCTGCACCGCCTGGGCATCCAGGCCTTCGAGCCTATCCTGATTGAAGGCAAAGCAATCCAATTGCACCCACTGGTCTGCGCAGCATTCAATGCCGACTTTGACGGCGACCAGATGGCCGTCCATGTGCCCCTGTCGGTTGAAGCCCAAATGGAATGCCGCACCCTGATGCTGGCTTCCAACAACGTGCTGTTCCCTTCTAATGGCGAGCCCTCCATCGTGCCTTCGCAAGACGTGGTGTTGGGTCTGTACTACACCACCCGCGAGCGCACCAACGGCAAGGGCGAGGGGCTGATTTTTTCTGATATCGGCGAGGTGCAGCGGGCTTTTGATGCGGGCGAAGTCGAGCTCAACTCGCGCGTCAATGTGCGCCTGACCGAGTACGCCAAGGACAAGGAAACCGGCGAATTTGTCAGCAGCACCCAACTCTGGGAAACCACCGCCGGGCGGGCTTTGTTGTCAGAAATTTTGCCCAAGGGGCTGCCTTTTTCTAACCTCAACAAGGCGCTCAAGAAGAAGGAAATCTCCAAGCTGATCAATGTCTCTTTCCGCAAATGCGGCCTCAAAGAGACGGTGGTGTTTGCCGACAAACTGCTGCAGGCCGGTTTCCGGCTTGCCACCAAGGCTGGAATCTCGATTTGTATCGACGACATGCTGGTACCCCCAGAAAAACCCGAGATCATCAACCGCGCTCAAAAAGAGGTAAAAGAGATCGAGCAGCAGTATGTCTCGGGCCTGGTCACGGCTGGCGAGCGCTACAACAAGGTGGTCGATATTTGGGGTAAATCTGGTGACGAAGTCTCCAAGGTGATGATGGCTCAGCTGTCTAAAGAAATGGTCACGGACCGCCATGGCAAGCTGGTCGCGCAGGAATCGTTCAACTCCATCTACATGATGGCCGACTCTGGTGCGCGTGGCTCTGCAGCGCAGATACGGCAGGTAGCGGGCATGCGTGGCCTGATGGCCAAGCCCGATGGCTCGATCATCGAGACCCCGATCACCGCCAATTTCCGTGAAGGCCTCAATGTGCTCGAGTACTTCATCTCCACCCACGGAGCCCGCAAAGGCCTGGCTGATACAGCCCTCAAAACAGCCAACTCGGGTTACCTGACCCGTCGCTTGGTGGACGTGACCCAGGACCTGGTCGTGACCGAACAAGACTGCGGCACCCACGATGGCGCGCTGATGCGAGCTATTGTCGAAGGCGGCGAGGTCATTGAATCGCTGCGCGACCGGATTTTGGGCCGAACCGCTGCCGACGACATTCTGCATCCCGAAAACCGCTCGGTGTTGGTCCTGGCCGGCACCATGCTTGACGAAGACCTGATCGAAGAGATGGAACTCGCTGGTGTCGATGAAGTCAAGGTCCGCACCGCGCTCAACTGCGAAACCCGCTTTGGCATATGCGCCAAATGCTATGGCCGTGATCTGGGCCGGGGCGGTCTGGTTAACGGTGGTGAGGCGGTTGGCGTGATCGCCGCCCAGTCCATTGGCGAGCCCGGCACACAACTCACCATGCGCACCTTCCACATCGGCGGTGCGGCCTCCCGGGCGGCCATCGCTGCCAGCGTCGAGGCCAAGTCCAATGGCAGCATCGGGTTCAACCCGACCATGCGCTATGTGACCAACGGCAAAAAAGAACTGGTGGTGATTTCCCGCTCTGGCGAGATCGTCATACATGACGAACATGGCCGGGAGCGTGAACGCCACAAGGTGCCCTACGGCGCGGTGCTCACAATCAAGGCAGATCAGGCTATCAAGTCGGGCATGATTCTGGCCAACTGGGATCCGCTGACCCGACCCATCATCACCGAGTTCGCAGGCAAGATCAATTTCGAGAACCTCGAAGAGGGCTTGACCGTGGCGCGCCAAGTCGACGAGGTGACCGGCCTGGCCACGCTGGTCGTGATCGACCCCAAACGCCGTGGCGCTGCCAAGGTGGTACGCCCTCAGGTCAAGCTGATTGACGCATCCGGCAACGAGGTCAAGATCCCCGGCACCGACCACTCCGTCACGATTGGCTTCCCCGTGGGCGCCCTGGTGCAGGTGCGTGACGGGCAGGAGGTGGGCCCCGGCGA
Source organism: Rhodoferax sp. OV413 (assembly GCA_945861195.1). Taxonomy (GTDB): domain Bacteria; phylum Pseudomonadota; class Gammaproteobacteria; order Burkholderiales; family Burkholderiaceae_C; genus Rhodoferax. The sequence continues at coordinate 6,131 of CAMATS010000010.1, read as the reverse complement.
AGTGCTGGCCCGTATCCCCATCGAAGGCCAGAAAACCCGGGACATCACCGGTGGCTTGCCCCGCGTGGCTGAACTCTTCGAGGCCCGCTCGCCCAAAGACAAGGGCGTGCTTGCCGAGATGACCGGAACCGTCTCTTTTGGCAAAGAGACCAAAGGCAAAATCCGCCTGCAAATCACCGATCCCGAGGGCTCTGTCTGGGAAGAGCTGGTGCCCAAAGAGAAAAACATCCTGGTCCACGAAGGCCAGGTTGTCAACAAAGGTGAGAGCGTGGTGGACGGCCCGGCCGACCCGCAAGACATTCTGCGCCTGCTGGGCTCGGAAGAACTGGCGCGCTACATTGTTGACGAGGTGCAAGACGTTTACCGCTTGCAGGGCGTGAAAATCAACGACAAGCACATCGAGGTGATTGTTCGCCAAATGCTGCGCCGGGTGGTGGTGGAGAACGCCGGCGAGTCCAATTACATCAATGGTGAGCAGGTGGAGCGTTCGGAGATGCTCAACACCAATGACGCCTTGCGCGCCGAAGGCAAGATTGCCGCCACCTTCACTAACCTGTTGCTGGGCATCACTAAAGCATCGCTGTCGACCGACAGTTTCATCAGCGCAGCCTCGTTCCAGGAGACCACGCGGGTGTTGACCGAGGCTGCCATCATGGGCAAGCGAGACGAGTTGCGTGGCCTGAAGGAAAACGTGATTGTCGGGCGTCTGATTCCGGCTGGCACGGGCTTGGCATACCACGAAGCCCGTAAAGTGCGCGAGAACATGGACGATGCCGAGCGCCGCGCCATTGCCGATGCCGAGGCCGCCGAATTGGCAGACTCGGCACAGGCCAGCGAAGGTGCTGTTGCCGAATAGGGACAGGCTGACACACCTGCTCTACCGCAAAAGCTAGCGCCCCAAGCCCCGGTGCAAACCGACCTGTGGCGCCAGTTGCAATCGGTGGCGGCCCTGCTGCAAGCCGTTCGTGGCGGCAGTTCGGCCACCGCCGCACTGGGAAAGCTGGCGCCTGAGGCTCGTCCCGGTGTGCAGGCGCTGAGCTTCACTGTGCTGCGGTTTTTGGGCCGGGCGCAGGCGCTGCGGCAATTGCTTGCCAGCAAAACCCCGCCACCCGCAGCAGACGCGCTGCTGTGTACTGCATTGGCGCTCGCCTGGCAAGACCAAGGCGCCCCTTACGAGGCCTTTACCCTGGTTAATCAAACGGTGGAGGCGGCCAAGCGGGGCGCCTCCACCCAGGCGCAGGCGGGTTTCATCAATGCCTGTCTGCGCCGCTTTCTGCGCGAGCGCGAGGCCCTGGTGGCCAGCACCCAAACACAGTTACAAGCGCTCTGGAACCACCCCCTGTGGTGGATTGATCGTCTGCGCAAAGACTGGCCTGATTGCTGGCAGACCATTCTTGCGGCCAACAATGTCGCCGCGCCCATGACGCTGCGGGTAAACCTGCGCAAAACCAGCGTGGCGTCTTTTTTACAGACCCTCGCAACAGCCGGCATGCCGGCCTGGGCCGCCGGCCAGGCCGGCGTGATCTTGCGCCAAGCCCAGCCGGTGCAAGCCCTTCCCGGCTTTGCCGAGGGCCTGTTCTCGGTGCAAGACCTGGCTGGGCAGATGGCTGCCAGCAGCCTGCTCTCAGGTTTAAGCGGCTCGGGCCGGCTGCGGGTGCTGGACGCCTGCGCGGCACCTGGCGGCAAAACCGCCCACTTGCTCGAAACCGCGGACTGCGAGCTCACAGCCTTGGATATAGACCCGCTGCGCTGCGAATCCATTCACCAAAATTTGCAACGCCTGGGCTTGCAAGCGCGGGTGCTGGCCGCAGACGCTGGCGCGGTGCACAGTTGGTGGGATGGCCAAGCCTTTGATGCCATCTTGCTCGACGCCCCCTGCACGGCCTCGGGCATCGTGCGCCGCCACCCTGATGTCAGGTGGCTGCGCCGCCCAAGCGATATTGCACAGCTCAGCGTCATCCAGGCGCGCTTGCTCATGGCCCTGTGGCCCACCCTCAAACCGGGCGGCCGACTGCTCTACAGCACCTGTTCGGTTTTTCGCGCTGAAGGGGAGGATCAGGTCCAAACGTTTCTTGCAAACAACACCGCAGCGGCCTTGCTGCCGTCTGCCGGGCATTTGCTGCCCTCATTGCACTCAGACCAGACAGCCGTCCCGGACAATCAGCACCGTGAACACGATGGTTTTTATTACGCATTGCTGCAAAAGCGGCTGGCATAAGGGGCTGGGCTGGCTGGTGGCCGCAGTGCTTCTGTGTACCGGCGCGGGTCTGGGGCCGGCCTGGGCGGCAAGTACCGAACTTGCGCAATTGCAAGTGGAGCGCTCTGGTGAGTCGGTACTCTTGTCGGCCAGCGTCAGGTTTGAGTTGCCTGGCGCGGTAGAAGAGGCGCTGCTCAAAGGCATCCCGGTCATCTTTGTGGCCGAGGCCGATGTGTTCCGCGAGCGCTGGTACTGGACCAATAAAAAGGTGCTCAGCGCCCAGCGGCACATGCGCCTAGCCTACCAGGCCTTGACCCAGCGCTGGCGTCTGAACATCGCATCCGGCCCCATCACGGTGACTGGCATGGGCATGGCGCTGACCCAGAACTTTGACAGCCTGGCCGATGCCTTGGCTGCGGTGCAGCGGGTATCGCGCTGGAAAATCGCCGAGGCCAGCGAGCTCGAGCCCAACCAAGCGCACAACGTGGCATTTCGTTTCCGCCTGGATGTATCGCAACTGCCCCGCCCCCTGCAGATCGGCACACTCGGCGACCCTGACTGGGACATCAGCGCCGCGGCCAGCCGGGCGGTGACCGAGGCTGGCAAATGAGGCTTGCCCGCCCCCTGCGCTGGACCCTGGGGCTTGGGCTCGCCGTGGTGGTTTCGATGGGCTTGGTACTGCTTTTTTTGCTCACCCAGGCCACCACCAACCGCGACATGTACGAGAGCAATTACGCACGCCTGTTTGTTCTCAACATGGTCGTGGCCGGGCTGCTCTTGTGCGCTATCGCCTGGATCGCCTACCGCCTTCTGGCACGTTTGCGGCAGGGCAAATTTGGCAGCCGGCTGCTGCTCAAACTGGCGGCTGTTTTTGCCCTTGCCGGCTTTGCGCCCGGTCTGCTCATTTACGTGGTCTCCTACCAGTTTGTGTCGCGCTCCATCGAGAGCTGGTTCGATGTCAAGGTTGAAGGCGCGCTTGAGGCCGGCCTGAACCTGGGCCGCGTGACGATTGAAACCCTCTCCAGCGACCTGTCAAACAAGGCCAAGGGGGCAGCGGTACAAATCGCTGACCTGCCCGACGCCAGTGTCACGCTGCCACTGGAGCGGGCGCGCGAGCAGTTGGGCGTGCGTGACCTGTCCCTGTGGGGTGCCGCCGGGCAGCCCATTGCTGCGGCTGGCCAATCCCAATACCAGCTCAATCTTGACCGGCCAACTGCCCAACAACTGCGCAAAGCGCGGGCACAGCGATCCATCACCTGGACTGAAGGGCTAGAAGATGCTCAACCCGGGGCGAGCACAGAGGCCCGCCTGAAGGCTTTGGTGCTGGTCACCAGCAGCAATCTGCGCACACTCGCAGAGCCCAGGTTTCTCATGGTCACGATCGCCATGCCGCCAACACTGGCCGCCAATGCGCTGGCAGTCACCGGAGCCTACCGCGAATACCAGGAGCGCGCCCTAGCCCGGGAGGGGCTCAAGCGCATGTACATAGGCACGCTCACATTAACCCTGTTTTTAGCGATTTTTGGCGCCGTGCTGCTGGCCGTCTTGCTGGGGGGGCAAATTACGCGCCCGCTGCTGCTGCTCGCGGATGGCGTGCGCCAAGTCGCTGCTGGAGACCTCACGCCAAAAACCTTTTTGCAAGGCCGCGACGAACTCGGTGGCTTGACCCGCTCCTTTGCGCAAATGACGCAGCAACTCGCCGATGCTCGCCAAGCAGTTGAGTCGAGCATGGGGCAGGTGGACGCTGCGCGCGCGAATTTGCAAACCATTCTGGACAACCTTACCGCCGGGGTGGTGGTACTTGATGCAGCCGGGCGCATCCTTTCCTCCAACCCCGGCGCCACCCGAATTTTGCGTGTGCCCCTGGCCGCCCATGTGGGCAGCAAGCTGTCTGACATGGCAGGCCTTGCAGCTTTTGCCGGCCAGGTACAGACCCAATTTGATTCATTCCTGGGCGCCCGCCACGAGCGCGGTATGGATCACTGGCAGCAATCTTTTGAGCTTGGTGGTGCCACGCAGCGGCAGGCCGGACGGCCGGACGATGAGACGCTGACGCTGGTGGCCCGGGGTGCCGAACTGCCAGACAGCGCCCGCCTGCTGGTGTTTGACGATATTTCTGAAATCGTCTCGGTACAGCGGGCCCAGGCCTGGGGCGAGGTAGCCCGACGACTGGCCCACGAAATCAAAAACCCGCTCACCCCCATCCAGTTGTCGGCCGAACGCCTAGAGCACAAACTTGCTGAAAAATTGGAGCCGACCGACCGAGCCCTGCTGAGCAAATCGGTCAAGACCATCGTCGACCAGGTGGACGCCATGAAGCGCTTGGTTAACGAATTTCGAGACTATGCACGCCTGCCTGCCGCCGAGCTCAAGCCGGTTGACCTCAATGCACTGGTGGCCGACGTGATGCAGCTCTACGCCACTGAGACAAACACCGTACCCATTCACACCGAAATAGACCCCGCCTGCCAAAAAATATTGGGCGATGCCCAGCAACTCAGGCAGGTATTGCACAACTTGCTGCAAAACGCGCTCGACGCAACCGAGTCGAGCGGCCATGTGGGTGCGGCCAGCGCAGTGTCCATCAAGACCCAGTGGCTCGCTGCCAGCCGGCGCGTCAGGTTAAGCGTGCTCGACTGCGGCACCGGCTTTCCCGAGCACATACTCAAGCGCGCCTTTGAGCCCTATGTCACCACCAAGGCCAAGGGCACCGGCCTGGGCTTGGCCGTGGTGAAGAAAATTGCCGATGAGCACCACACCCGGGTAGACATCATGAACCGCATGGTCGACGGTCAGCCGGCAGGCGCACAAGTGTCGTTATCATTCGCCACTGACAACGCAGAACCGGCCCAGCCGCTTGGCCCGGTCACATCCCAAGAAACGGTCTGAATCATGGCGAACATTCTGGTGGTCGACGACGAGCTCGGCATCCGCGACCTGTTGTCCGAAATCCTCAACGACGAAGGCCACCAAGTCGAGGTGGCAGAAAATGCGGCGCAAGCCCGCGCAGCCCGCCAAAAAGAGCGCCCTGACCTGGTGCTGCTCGACATCTGGATGCCCGACACCGACGGCGTCACCCTGCTCAAAGAATGGTCCTCCAGCGGCGCGCTCACCATGCCAGTCATCATGATGAGCGGACACGCCACGATTGACACCGCTGTTGAGGCTACCAAAATCGGCGCATCAGCTTTTCTGGAAAAACCCATCACCCTGCAAAAACTCCTCAAAGCCGTGGAGCAGGGGCTCGCACGAGGCACCGCCGCTCGTCCCGGGCGGCCCTCAGGTCTGGTGCAAATGAGTGATGTGGTGGCGAGCATGATGGCCGCCACCCCGGCCGCCGCGCCCGACCCAGCCAGCCAATGCCAGCAGACCTTCATGCTCGACAAGCCGCTGCGAGATGCACGCGATGAATTCGAGAAAGCCTACTTTGAGTACCACCTGAGTCGGGAAAACGGCTCTATGACCCGGGTTGCAGAAAAAACTGGCCTGGAGCGCACCCACCTGTACCGCAAGCTCAAACAACTCGGCGTCGACCTCAGCAAGGGCCGCCGCAACGCCGCCTGAGGCGGCGTGACTAGATGGGTGCACGCTTGTGCACTGTGCGTTTTGCTTGGCTGGCGGTCGTGCCTTGGGCTTCAACGTAAGAATCCAGCAACCGGCGGATCATGCGCTGGTAATGAGTCTGATGCTTGGATGCCTCAGACTTGAAAAAATCGACGCTGCTCTTGCTCAGGGCTAGCGTCACTTTCACGCCGTCTTCCTTGTATGCCAACTCAGCTGGTGATGGCAGAAAATCCGCGACCACCTCAACGTCGCCCATGGGCTCATCTGTGTAAACGATCTTCTTTTTCATAAGTTGCCTTTCCTTTGCGCCAATACCCGGCGCCAATAATTCGAATGACTTTGCGCCGGTAGGTGAAGCGCACCGTCAAGA
>CAMATS010000009.1 GCA_945861195.1 Rhodoferax sp. OV413 | reverse complement strand
CTGTGAGCGACACGTTCACAGGCAGTGTCACAGTCACCGCTGGCGGCTACACAGACGCGGCCGGCAACGCAGGCTTGACTGCAGTTCGCAGCTTCACTGGCGACACTTCAATCGCAACACCCACTTTGGCCCTTGTAACAGACAGCGGCTTCAGCTCCGACAAAATCACTAACGTTGGAACTGTCTCGGTTTCCAACTTGGAGACCGGCGGCACCTACTCGTACTCCACAGATGCTGGCGTCACATTTACCACCTTCACTGGCAGCACATTCACACTGAGCGGTGATGGAAGTAAGAGCGTCTTGGTCAAGCAAGTCGATGCGGCTGGCAACAGCGCAACATCTACTTCGCTGGCTTTCTCATTGGACTCGCTGGCCCCCACCATCGCCATTACCTCTGCACAAACCGCAGTGGCATCTGGCGGCACGTCCCTGATTACCTTTACCGCCTCTGAAGTGCCGGCAACCGCTTTGACCGCTTCTAACTTCACCGTTACGGGTGGCGCACTGAGTGGTTTTGCAGTCTCCTCTTCTAACTCCAAAGTCTACACGGCCACCTTCACGGCCGATGGCACCAGCGCGATTTCAATCTCTTCAGCCGCCGCTGCCTTCACAGACGTGACGGGCAACGCAAGTGCAGCAGGCACCACGCCATCGATTGGGCTGACCTATTCTGTGATTGCATCAGACGCTTATGCCTCGGGCGCCACAGTTTATTTGGACGTCAATGCCGACGGCGCGTACGCTGCCGGCACTGACATATTGGCCACTGAAAGCAGCACCGCCGGAACGTACACGTTCACGGTGCCCACGGGCCAATCAACCAGCGGTGCCAAGATCGTGACATCAGGCGGCTACGACACGGTTTCTGACGGTGCAGTCGGCACAATGACCGCCAGTTTTGGCCAGACTGTGGTCTCTGCCATATCAACACTCTATGACGCAGCCACAACCACAGCGGCTAAAACTGCCGTGTTGACCAGCTACGGCTTGACCGCTTACAGCGATACAGACCCGTATGCTGCTCTCAGCAGCACCTCGGCTACTACGGCAGCAACTGCGCAGCAGACATTGGTTAAAAACCAAGTTGCGCTGGCAGTGACCACGAACATCAACAAAATCGTCCCCTTGTTTTTAACCAAACTCGGTGTGAGCAAAACAGCCCTTCAAGTTGAAAAACAGATCAACACGGAAATCGCTGCTTTGACGGTATCAGCGCCCACCACCGCTGCAAATCTCTATTCGACAAACGTAGCAACTGCCGCTTCAGCCATCCAAACAGTGTTTGACAAGGTGTTGACGGCCTTGGGTGTGTCCAACGCGGCGCTGTATGCAGCAGCCTCTGGCCAGGCCGCCACAGCCATTGCATCAGTGAGTGCCAACTTGGCGCAGTTTGCAACTTCGACCACCAACTTGGCCTTGCTCAAGACGGGCGGCAACGCGGCGGTTCAGCAAACCGGCTCAGATGCGTTGGCGTCTGACTTGGTCACCTTCATCAACGACTATTTTTCTGCAAGCACAGATGCTGCAAAAACCTTGTTGGTTACCAACTTGGGTTCAACCTACAGCAGCAGCACGATGCCAACGGCTGGCTCAAGCTTGAACTTGAAGCAAGCCCTAGAGAAATTGGTACAGTTCCGCACTGACTACAAGAAAATCCTTGGCAACGAGAGCGCCTCTGAGCAAACCATCAACACGGCCTTAGGTAACGCTACGCCGATTTCCGGAGCAGTCGGGAACACGGGATTGCTGTTCGGGCAAGAAATTGCCAACCCCAAGCAGGGCATCACGCGCCGCGATGTGGAAGACATCGCCGCTGGCAAGGGCTTAATCATTGGTGATGACATCACGATGGTCTTGTCTGCGAATGACCAAACATCTGGCGCTCGCGCGATCTCATTGCAAAAATATTCATTGTCGAAATACATGGATTCAGGCCTTGATTTCGTCAAATACCAATCAGACTTTGCCCCTGGCGGCGTGACTCTGACGGGCAAGTCCAAGACGGCCATTACAGCGGTGACTGCTGCACCATCAGACACAGATAAAATTATTGCGGTTGGCATTGGCGGGTTTGGCAACTTGGCGGGTGACAACGCTTTGGGCACGGTTGCAGCACCTGGTGCCGTGGGTCCTAAGACCAAGAAAATCCCAGTTTTTGACGACAAGCTCATGGTCTCGGTGATGGTGGGCGAAACCGATGACAACGCCGATAAGGTCAACGACAACAGCATCAGCATCAAGCCTAGCTTGATGAACCTCGAAGATGCCAAAATTGACTTGGTTGATACGCAGGGTGAAACACTTAACGGAGTGCTCCAGAGCGCCATTAATTACAACGTGCTCCTGAACTTGGGCAAATACGACGCGATGTACAACAAGGCATTGACCAGCAATGCTTCGGCTGTGACGCATGGCCTGACGTTTGGCAAAAATCTGAATGTGACCTTGCAAATCACCGATGACATGGCGCCTACAGGTGGCACGTGGGGTACGTTGACAGATGTGCAGACAAAGAACTTGGTCAAGTTTTTAAACACCCTGGATGCCAGCGGGGTTGACAATGTCTCGATCAACAGTGCAGTTCAAACCAGCATCAATACCTCGTTGACTAAATACAGTCTAGAGGCATTGAGCTTGCAGCTCAATGCCGCTCACCAAACAGGTTATCCCACCGGCTATACGGCTGGGACGAAAGCCGTGACACTGCTCGGATCTGATGACTCCACCTTTGGTTCGGGCTCTGGTTCAGGTTCAGGTTCAGGTTCAGGTTCAGGTTCAGGTTCAGGTTCAGGTTCAGGTTCGAGCTAATCCGCCTTTGGATTGGGTTCAAGGTCAATGACCCTGTCGGGGTTCGTTGACTTTGCCCCAAAAAACGTACTGCTTAGCTTACCTGAGTTTTTAGTAGGCTTGCGCCATGCTCTTTTGCCACCCGTTAGCCAACTTCTCGATGGTTGAGCCGCGTTTGGCTGCATGCCATTGCACTGTCTCTTCGTTGGCATTTAACGCCCCCTTAATTTCTTCTCGCTTTTCCGCGCCAACATAACGGGCGTCGGCACATAGCTCAGGTCGATGCTCATGAAGTTGCGCAGTGCTTGGGAGTTGTAGACCGCTTCATCCACCGCTTCATCTGCCAGGCCATACCACTGCTGCAAAAAGTACATGCACAGCATGCGATCCGAGCCGAACGGTGAACGTCCGCGCTTTCAACTCATGGGGTAATGGGGTTCGGCTTGGCAAAACTGACTTGGGTCGGCGTCGTTGTATTCACGTCGGTTTGGTGTTGTAGCGGCTACCTACCGATAACGTTTGAGCCCTGCGCGGGTTGGCAAATTTGTCGAATAAATCTGCGTTTCCCTTAGTGCTTCATGTAACTGGTGGCGCTTCACGGATTCGAACCGCGGACCTGTGGATTATGATTCCATCGCTCTAACCGACTGAGCTAAAGCGCCATTGCTTGGGCGCTGTTTGAAGCGCTTTTGCGGCAGTGAGTATAGCCGGGCGCTGCAGGTTTATACGGGCTGTTTGCGCTAACTTTACGCGGGTTCTTGGCTGGCTGCTGCGTGCGATCGGCGCTGGGGCTGAGGGTGTGTTGCCCGGACTGGCGCAAACCTGTTCAGCAGGTGCGGCTTACAGCGGTGCGCGCAGGCGCAACTCGGCTTGGGGGCGGGGCTTGGCGGGTTGTTGCACCAGCGCTGTGCTTGGGTTTAGGCTGTGCTCGAGCTGCTCGAGCGCGGTCTGTGCTTCGGCCAGGGCCTGAGATTGCGCGGGTGTCAGTCGGGCCTGGGCCTGAATTTGGCTGCGCATGTGGGCCAGGGGCTGGGCGTGCACAGCTTGTGTAGCCGACCGTTGAAATCCGGCTATTTTGACTTGTAGGGCGTTGACAAAGGTCGTGAAGCGCAGCCAGCGGTGCGCATGCCAGTGCTGGGATGGCTCGCTGGCAAGCACAGCGGCCGGCTCGGGCCGAACCAAAAACTGGTCCACCAGCAACTGCCCGGCGGCCTGGCCTTTGGCGGCCAGTTGCAAGATGTCTGTCCCACCCAGATTCAGGTTGAGCCCGCCCTTGTATTGCTGGGGGTCAAGGTAGATGTTCACCACCCGCTCGCGCACGCCGGGCAGGCGTACGCTGGCGTTGTCGTTCCACTTGCGGGCGGTGGTCAGAATCTGGCTCAAAAAATCGAGCAAGTGGCCCCAGGCCGGCGCAGTGGGCCCCGGCGGCGTGGGTGGGTGCGGCTGCTCGGGCAGGTCTTTGCAGGCTGGGACGATCCATAGGTCTGGACCGCCGGGCCATTTTTGGTCTACCAGGCTGATGCCAAAGGTGGGCCAGCGCGGCAGCAGGGCGTCAAACAGGTGGATCGGAAAATTGGCGCAAATGCCCCCGTCCGAGAACCAGCAGCGGTAGGGGGCGCCGCCCTCAGTCAGCGACCAGAGTGGCAGGGCCTTGAACAAAACAGGAAAGCTCAGGCTCAGCCGCGCCGCCACCACCACGGGTAACTCCCCCTGGGGCAGGGCGCGCAGACCCCAATCGGGGTGGGTGGTCTGCAGCGGCGAGCAGCGGCACAGGTGCTGCAGGATCTCCGGTGGGAAGTAGGCGGCAAACTCTTGCTCACGAAAAAACAATGCGCCGGAGTCTTGGCTCAGCGGGAAGCCGCAGGCCCGGCCCTGGGTGAGGTTGGTACTCATCATCTGCAAGTCGATTGACCTGGGCCGCTCCTGTAGGCCGCTGCCTTGGGGGCGCGGGTCGGGCCCGCCCGGGGCGTGCCACAGATCGCGAAAGGTGAGCGGCTGGCTCAGGGGCCGGCCCGAGGCTGCTTGTATGCCTTGGTGCAGCCAGTCGGTGAAGCCCTCAAGCCCGCCGGGCTGGCCCAAACCGGTGCACAGGCCCATGCCCTGGCCGCCCAGGTGCTCGCGCAGGTCTCGCGCCAGTAGAACCGAGATGGTGCCCAGCAGCAGCAGTGGCAGCAGCGGGCACAGCAACAGGCTCGCGCCCAGCAGGGCCAAAGCCGAGGAAGCAGTCCATGCCAAGCTGCTTGGCAAGCTCACCCAGGCCCAGGCTGACAGGGCCGCCTGCAGCAAGGGCAGCAGGCCAGCTGCTGCCAAGCCCGCAAGGCTGGCCAGAGCGCCCACTGCACCCAGGGCGGCGAGGCCGATGGCCAGCGGCAAACACAGGCTCGGCCAGGGCAGGTAATTGGCGGCCAGCGCGCTGCCTATAGCCCGCCAGCCGGGTGCGCCGCTGGCAGCTGCGATCAGCAGCTCCAGCAGGGCCCGCGCACCGGCTACGGGCTGGAACAGCGAGCGCAGCCTGGTGCCGCCGCTGCTGTGCGCCTTTGCCAGTTCCTGCGGGACTTCGAGCAGCACCTGGTTAAAGCCTTTGAGTGAGCCGTAGCGGCGGCTGTACTCGCTGGCAGCCGTCAGGGCCGCAGCCACGGCGCCCACTGAGGTGCCGCCTATGCTTTGAAAACGGTATTGGCGCGCGAGCTCCAGGATGGCCCAGGGGTAGACCACGCCGTCCGTAACGCCGCCTTTCATCACCAGATCGCAGTAACGACCGGGTGGCGGCTGATCATCTGCGGCCAGCGGCAGGGGGCCCACACGTGGCGTGGTGCTTGGCGCGCTCATGGCCCACTGGCGATGAGGGTCTGGTTTGGGTCTGGCTGGGCCAATTGTGCGATGGCCGAGAGCCCTGGAAACCAGGTATATAAGGTACCTTTGGTTGTCACAAAGGGCAGCAGACCGCGCAGCTGCAAAGCGCTGTCCTGGCCCATGGGTATGTGGTAGGTGTGGTGGTCTGGCAGGTTGTTGCCAATGAGTGGGTCACGGGCGTTGCCGCGGTTGTCGGGCCCCATCGGGGTGTCGTTGGCCCACTGGCCGAGCAGGTGCTCAAACTGCTGCTCCAGATTGGCGCAGAAAAACAGGCCCAGCAGACCCCGCTCGGGCGCGGTTGGGGCTGCGGTGGTGCCGGTGCTGGTGCTGGTGCTGGTGCTGGTGCTGGTGCTGGTGTTTGTGCTGCTTGGTGCGCCATCGCTGCCTTCGATGCGCGGCCCATAGGGCATGCCGCGGCGCAAAATTGGCCTGCGCCGAAAGGGCACCACCGGGTCGTCGCGCGGGTTCATGCGACGGATATGGGCGCCAAACGGGCAGCCCAGGCCGGCCTGGTCTTGCGAATAGTCAAAGTGTTCTCGGGCTACCGCTGCGCCGGGCTGGGCGCCCAGTGCATCGGCTGGCTGCACCACCTGACCGTCGTCCCAGCGCCCGACCAGTTTGGCCCGCACAAACGCCTGCGCTTGCGCCAGCGTGAAGCGGCCCTGGATGGCCTGAGCCTGGCGCTGCACAAACTCGGCAAAGGCAGACTCGTCCTGCGCTATTTTGCGAAAGGCGGCAAAGCTGCTGTCTTTGAAAAAGGCCGCCAATTCGGCCGATTGCTGGGCGATTGGCAGCCCGCTGGCAGCCGGGCGCTCTGCCGCCAGCCGCCAGGAGTTGACCCCCGCGTTGTCTCGGTATCCCAGCACGAATTCGCCCAGGCGGTGGCAGTTGCGGCTGTTGTCGGGTCGGTCAGCCGGGCCTGGCGGCTCGGGCAGGATGACAGGCTGCGACAGGCCATCGAGCAGATTGAAGTGCAGCCGCCGTTGCTGAGGGTCGGTGCCGAGGTGTGCGCCGTCATGGGCTGCCCAGTGGTCATGCCAGCCATGCCAGCCAGTGCTGCCCGGCACTTCGCTGAGCCGCTGTTGGGCCTGCTCAAGCTGCGCTGCGGTGTTGGCATGCAACACCAGCAACAGGTCGGCGGCGGCGGGCTGAAAACTCGCCTCCCACAGGGCTGGCTGGCTGCCGTCGGTATCGCCGAGATGGGCCTGGGCGCGGCCATGGGCGCCTTGCACAAAAGCCGGCGCTTTGGCGCGCAGCAGGTCGAGCTTGCGTGCATCGAGCCCCAGCCCGAGTAGCCCGTTGAAGGTGATGCCCAGGCTCAGCGGGCAGCGCCCACCGGCAAAGCGTTGCGCCAGTCGTTCGGCCCCGCCCGCGCCGGCCCAGTCTTCATGGGCCGGGACCAGCCAGCCGTCCTGGGCCAGCGCAGCCAAGAACTGCCTGGCCTGAACCGGTTCGCTCAGGGTCAGGATCAGGTGGCGGCTGTGCTCAAAGCGAAAACCGCTGGTGATCAGTTTCTGGATATTGGCGCGTGCCCCTGTGCCCTGAGCGGTGTTTGCGCTCATGGCCAGGCCTTGCGGGTGAAGGCGCGCTGGATCTGTGCCGCCTCGGCATTGGCCTGGGCGCTGAAGAACAAGGAGGCCTCGGGCGAGCGGTCAAAGCGGCGGATCAGCTCGACGAAATCCTGCGGAAATTCATCCACCGGCACAGGCGGGGCGTGCAGCATGTGCTCAAACAGGCGGTCAAACAGCGAGCCCACCTGCAGCGCGAAATGCTCCACATAGGGCTCAAAGCCGCGGTCAAAGACGGTGAACAGCATGAGCTCGCTGTCCCCGTTGAGCAGCACAAAGCAGGCAAAGTGCACATGGCGGGATTCGCGCAGCATTTTCTCGATGCGCGGCGCGCCGTACTGGATGACCTGTTTGAGCTGTTGGGAATGCTCGCCCACCGGCGCTTTGATGGGCATGCTGACAAGCAGCGGGTGCTGCGCCGGCCCCAGCCGCGCTGCTTGGTGGCCAAACTCCTGCTGCACCATCGCCAGGCTGGCATTGGGGTAGGCACAAAAGACGTAATCGCCCACGGGCGTGAGGTTGAAGCGGCGCAGCGCCTGCTCGAATTCCCAGGGATGCTGCGCCACCGGCAGCGGCGGCGCGTGGCGGATATGCGCCAGCAAGGGCGAGAGCACCGGCCCAAGCGCTTGGGCCAGCTGCGGCAGGTGGTTGTTGATGTCTTGGTCGATGAAGGCGAACAGGGCCAGTTGGGTGTTGTTGTTGAGCAGCAGCACAGCTGCAAAGTGCACGCAGCCGGACTGTTGCAAGGCATCCAGCAGGATTTTTTGCTGCTGCTCGAGCAGGGCCTGGGCGTGTGATTGGCTTGGGCTTTGAAGGTCCATCAAAAGCAGCAGGGCAGAGTGGCGCAACAAGGCATGGCGGTGGTAGACCAGCGGATAGCTCAGGCAGTGGTAGGCCCATTGCTGGCTCAGGCCCAGGGGTTTGCCGTCGCGCGGGTTGATGGCCTCGGCCAGCCCGGGCAGCAGCAGCATCTGGCGCACGATGTGGGTGAGCAGCGGCATAGCCACATGCTGGCCAATGCACTGGTGCAAAAAAGAGCTGGAGCGACCGGTGGCCGGGTCGTCGGGTTCGCCGCCAAAGATCAGCGGATCATGGGCGGGCGTACCGGCTTGGCCGGGCCTCGCATAGCGCTCGGGCTTGAAGCAGTCGGCATCATCCCAAGCGGGGTGATCGCGGGTGGCTGCACCGACTGCGATCAGCAGCTCGCTGCCCGGCGCAATCGGCACCCCGTTCAGGGTGATGGCCCGGGTGCTGCGACGCGGCAAAAAGGCAACCGGGGGATCGAGCCGCAGCGCCTCCCAAATAAAGGGTGTCAGGGCGGCATCAGGACCGGCCCGGTGGCCATGGGCCAGCCAATCTTGGCCAGCAGCGGCGATGGCCGCCTGCAGCCGCTGGTCATCGGCAAACAGGCAGCGCAGTGCCAGGGCAACGCTGCTCACCACATTGCCCACGGTACCCGCGATCAGCCCGGTGACCAGGTTGGCCAAGTCGGTGCCGCCATAGGGGCTTTGCCCGGTTTTCAGCAGGCCTGACATGCGGCGCATGACCGGCTCAAAAGCGCTCAGCGGCCGCTCTGGCGTGGGACCGCTGTGAGTGCTGGCGCTACCTGAGCCGGCGTACCCTGCTGGCGCGGGCCAGGGCTCAAAGACCCGCTCAGGCTCAAAGTCACGCAGCTCTTGCAGCTCGGTTGCAAGCGCCTTGAAGGCGTCGCGCTGCTGCGCCGTGTGCTGGTAGGCAAACAAATCAATCAGTTCGGCGGCGCGTCGGCTCAGGGCGGCCATTGCGACGCTGTTGTCGGCAATCGCCAGGGGGTCGGTCGCGAAGTGGCGGGCGAAGGTTTGGTAGCTCAGGGCATGGCTGGCTTTTCGGGTGCAGGCCTGCAGCAGCGGCAGGTCAGACTGGGCAAAGCCGAACCAGCAGGCAACAAATCGCAGGGCCGCCTGCTCGGCCAATTGCACACCATCAAACTGGCCTTTTTTGAGCGGCAAAACCGCCGCTGCGCGCAGGCTGATGGTGCACAGGGCGTGGGTTTCGCCGCTGTTTTTTTCGCTCAGGCAGGCTTGGGCGAAAGCGCGCTGGCGGGTATGGTCTTGCCCCTGCCCCTGCTCGGCGTCCATGCCCAGCATAAAGTTGTGGCGGCCCAGCGCGCCAAAAGCAGCGTTGCTGTAATCCGCTGGCCTACCGGCGCTGCTGCTGGACTGTAGCGCTGTGACCGCATCAAGCCGGCGGGTGATCAGCCAGGCGTGTTGCGCATATTGGTCTGGGCCGGTGATCGATGGGGGGTAGCAGGCGTTGGCACGGCTGGCAAACAGCAGCGGCCGGCCAGCGGTGATGAGGGCGCGGTAGCTCAGGGCGCGTTGCGCTGGATCGCACAGGCTGCTAAACAGCGCCGCGCTGGCTTGCCACTGGGCCGCTGTGATCTTGGCTGCTGTGTTCATGAACTGGTCGCCTGTGCAACTGGCTCGGGGGCCAGCTCGCTGAGACTGTGCATGGCGCGTGTTGCAAAGGCTGGCATTTGTAAGTCTTGGGCCACCGCAAGGGCTCGCTCAAACCAGTCTCGTGCCTGGTCTTGGTTGTGCAGCCTGTCTGGGTGCTGCAGGTGTATGAGCAGTTCACCTTGCAGCCGGCAGAGCTCGGGCTCGAAATAGCGCTCGCCGTGTTGGGTGGCGGTGGCATAGGCTTGCTGTAACAGCACGAGACCCTGCTGCGGCGCCCCGGCAAGAGCTTGGGCCTGGGCTTGCAAGGCCAGATAAAAGGCGCAGGTCACGACCGCGCCGGTGCTGGTCCACAGCCCGTAGGCGGCCACTATTTCAGCCAGGCCGTCCTGCGGTCTGCCCAGGTGTGCTGTGGCCCAGCCATGCATGATGCGGGCATGGGCCAGCCAGACCGCAAAGCCGCTGGCTTCGCAAACCTGAATGGCGCGCTCGGCGCAGGCCAGGGTGGCCGGGTAGTCATTTTGGTAGCAGTGCAACATGGCGCCCAGCCCCTGTGCCTCGCCCAGGCTAAGCGGGTGTTCGAGCTGCTTGGCCAGCGCCAGCGCACGTTGGCTGCGCGCCCGGGCATCGTCGGCAAAGCCCAGGCTCCATTGCGCCAGGGCCGAATAGCCCAGGCTCATGACGGCAGGGTCTTGCACCTGCGCGCTGCGCCGCTCGAGGGCGGCGTAGCTGGCCAGGCAGCGGTCCATCAGGGCCACTGCTGCTGCGAGTTGGCCCTGATGAAACTGCAGGTTGGCCATGGCCCAGTCGGCCTGCACCCGGCGCATGGGGTCGTTCGACTGTTGCACCAACTCAGCAGCACCGGTCAGCGTCGATTGGGCCAGATCAAATTCGCCGCGCATAAACAGGTAGCCGGCGCGGCCAAATTGCACGCGCAGGCGCGCGCCGTGGTCTGCGCACTGGCGGCTCAGGTCGTCGGCCCGGCGGTAGATGTCACCCACCCGGGCAGCGCCATAGCCTTCCAAGGCGATGCACTGGCTCGCTTGCAGCAGCAGCAGGCGCAGTGTGATGCTGTTTTGCGTTGGCTGGTCTGCCAGCAATTCCGCTTGGCCAAGGGCAGCCTCGAGGTGGCGGCTCGCCTCGACTTGGGCGCAGCGCCCAATCGCCAGCCGGGCCGCGCGCTCCCAGTAGCCCAGCGCCGCCTCGGGCAGGCCTGCTGCGGCGCTGTGGCGAGCCAGGATTTCGGGCTGGCCGGCCGCCCAGCCGTTGCGCAAGACTTGCAAGGTGGCTTGGTGGCAGAGGCGCCGGTCGCGCTCCCAAAGCGAGGCATAGGCGGCGTCTTGCATCAAGGCATGTCGGAACTCATAGCTGATTTCAGACCCGAGCCCGCTTTGGCGCAGAACGCCCGCGCTGACCAGGGCTTCGAGATGGAAAACCACGCTGTGCACACTGATGGGTGCAAACGGGTCGGCAAAAACCGCCTCAATCAGGGCCTGCGAGAAGCGGCGCCCGACCACACTGCCAAACTGTGCCACCACTTTGGCCGAGTTGAGTCGGTCAAGCCTGGCCATCAACAGGTCTTGCACCCGGCCGGGCACTGGCAGCGGGGCATCAAGCCGCCCATGCTGAAGCCCTGGCCCTGGCTGGGCCGCCTGATGTGCTTGGGCCAGCAGGGTCCGGGCGGTTTCCTCGATAAATAGAGGCACGCCGTCGGTGCGTTCGACAAAAAAAGCCAGGTTTGTGGCGGAAAACTCGGGCCCCTGGCACAGCGCTGCCAGCAGGGTCCGGCCGTCTGCCGCACTCAAGCCCAGCAACTCCAGTCGCTCGGGTTCGGGCAGGGCGCCGGACGCGCCTGGCTCGCTCAAAGCAGCGGGGGCAGGGCCACTGCGCTGGGTTTGCAGCAACAGCAATGCCAACTGGGTGGATTCGCGCAAGAGCAGCCCGATAAGTTCTTGGCTGGACGGGTCTAGCCACTGCTGGTCCTCAACCACCAGGCAAAGGGGCGCCTGCCTGGCCAGTGTTTGCAGCCACAGCAGCAGGGCCTGCAGAGTTTGTTGCCGGATTTTTTCGGGCGGATTGAAGGCCGCCGCTTCGGTGGCGGCCGACGGCTGCTCGAGCAGGTGGGCAAGGCCATCGACCAGGGCCGGTGCATTGGGCAGGCATTGCAAGCCCAGCGCCAGCTTGCTGCGGGTATCCTGCGGACCATCGGCCTGCTTGAGCCCAAAGCGGCGCGCCAGTAACTCGAGCACTGGTTGGAATGCGCTGTCGGTGCACTCGGGGTCGCATCGCAGTTCCAGCACTTGCGCTCCAGCGTCCTGTAGCCGTCGCATGAACTCGTGCACCAAGCGGGTTTTGCCAATGCCTGCCTCGCCCGAGATGTCTACCGTGGCAAGGGTGCCGCCACAGGCGCGAGCCCAGGCGCCATCGAGCTGGGCGAGTTCGCGTTGGCGCCCAACGCAGGGGCCCCCATGCAGACGGTCTGAGAGCGTATCGACCTGGGGCTGCTCGCTCACCAAGGTGTAAGCAGCATCAGTTTGGCCAAAGCCCTTGAGGGTGGGCATGCTGCCCATGGGCACAAAGGCAAACCGTTCCTGCACCATCGATCGGCTCGACTCGGCAACCACGATGGTGCCGGGCTTGGCCAGTGCCTGCAGCCGGGCTGCCAGGTGGATGGGTTCGCCCAGCGGCAGGCCAGCGCTGACCACCACCGGTCCGGTGACCACGCCAATGCGCACTGCCAGGCCGAGTTGGCTGACCGCATCGACCATGGCCAGCGCCGCTTTGAGCGCCATGGCTGTAGCGTCTTCATGGGCTACAGGCATGCCAAAAAAACACATCACGCCGTCATTGCCCTGAGCGGCGTTGGCTTGACCGCCCCAGCGGCGCACCGCCTCAGCGCACTGGCCATGGAAACGCCCCAGCGTTTCGCTGTAGCGCTCGGCACCCAGCCGGCGCAGCAGCTTGGTGGATTCGACCAGGTCATAGGACAGAACCGTGATCTGGCGCAGGTGGTCACCGGGGCTTTGGCTGGCGCTGGCCAGGGCTGACCCGGAGCTGCCAGCGGCATAGCACAGCAGGCTGGCTTGCGGCGCCTGGCGCCAGCAGCGCAGCGCCAGGTCAAGCGCCTGGCCGGCGGCATAAGCGGTATAGAAATCAACCATGCGCTCGACCCGGTTCTGGGCCCCTGCATTCGGCAGGTGCACCAGCAGGTCGAGCGCTGCGGCGCTGGCGGCTCGGCTCAACTTATGCAGCGCTTGCAGGCCCTGGCCTGCAAGCGCTGTCTCGGCCGTGTCTTCAACAATCAGGTGCTGCGGCGGGCAGGCCAAGGCGGCCATGTCTGGCAGGGGCAGGTGCGCCAGCCCGTCGGGGCTGGCGACGCAGTGGACGATGTCGCTGCCGGCTGTTTGGCGCAGCAGGGCCGCGAACCCATGGGTCGGCAGGGCCATGGCCAGGGGCGACACGCCAGTGAGTTTGGCCAGCCGGCTGGCAAGCGCCCTGGCATAGGCCTGCTGCCTGCCTGTGTCAGTCTGCTCGTAGACCAGCAACACCTTGAGCCCAGGCCGCTGCCTGGCCTGGCGCAGCAGGCCCGGGTTTGGCAGCTTATCGCGGGTGAGTTGTCGGTTTACAGCGTACTTCTGGCCCAGATAACTGTTGCCATCAAAGGCCAGCTCCCAGGGGATTTCAAGCAGGGCATCGCTGAGCTGCAGCTGCAGCAAACCGCCTGGAGAGCCGCTCAGGGCCTGCCCGATTGCCGGCGGGAACAACTGCTGAAAAATCACCCGGCCCCAGTGTTCTCTCTCGGCGGGTTCGCCCTGCAATGCCGCCCAGCCCTCTGTGCTGGCAGCGCTGAGTAGCTGCGGGGCTACCGTCAGCTGGCCCATACGGCCCAGCGTGTGGCCGTCAGACAGGCAGGCGTTTAGCTGGTCGGCGCCCCAGCTCAGCAGCAAATTCAATGGACGAGCAATGACAAATGCCATACGGGGGCTTCCCTGTAGCGTGTACAACCGTTGAAGTGACGGCCCTCCCTGAGAGCCCTAGCGTTTTTATGGCTCGAATTTAACCTAAACGCACGGCCTGCGCCCGGGGCAAGCCAGAATTGGCCAAACCCAAACGAACCATCTTGGTTAAATCAACGGTGCTTGAACTCGGCCTTGCGCTTGTTGACAAAGGCGTCCATACCCTCTTTTTGGTCGGCGGTGGCAAACAGGGCGTGAAACAGCCGGCGTTCAAACTGGATGCCATCGCTCAAGCCGCCCTCAAATGCCCGGTTCACCGATTCCTTGGCGGCGATGGTGGCGATTTGCGAGTAGCTGCAGATCATCAGCGCGGCTTCGAGTGTCTCGTCCATCAGCTTGTCTAGCGCCACCACCCGGCTGACCAGGCCTGCGCGTTCGGCCTCGGCGGCGTCCATCATGCGCCCAGTCAGTACCAGGTCCATGGCCCGGGCCTTGCCCACTGCACGGGGCAGGCGCTGCGTGCCGCCAGCACCGGGGATGATGCCGAGCTTGATCTCGGGCTGACCGAAGCGGGCGTTGTCGGCAGCAATGATGAAGTCGCACATCATCGCCAACTCACAGCCGCCGCCCAAGGCAAAGCCGCTGACCGCGGCGATGACGGGCTTGCGGATGCTGCGAATCTGCTCCCAATTACGGGTGATGTAGTCGCCACGGTAGACATCAGCAAAACTGTAGCTCGCCATGGCGCCAATATCGGCACCAGCGGCAAAGGCTTTTTCACTGCCGGTGATGATCATGCAGCCAATCGCCGGGTCGGCGTCAAAGCCCTTGAGCGCCCGGCCGAGCTCGTCCATCAAGGCGTCATTGAGGGCGTTGAGTTGCTTGGGGCGGTTCAGGGTGATGATGCCAACCCTGTCGGCCTCGGTGCGGATGGAGATCAGTTCGTAATGCATGGCCTGGCCCTCGGTTGGCAAGCTGAGAACTATAACCACCGCATTTCGTTAGCCCGAGTTTGTCATTCTGTGCAGCGAGGGATATGGCGCCCCACCCGGCTGGGTCGTGCGATTGTGCGAGCAGCATGAGGGGCGCATAGGCGGCCCTTTATGGCTGATACGTTGCCGGTGCCAGACGGGCGTAGTTGAGCTGCATGGCGCGGTGAACTGTCTTCACGGTCTCAGTGCGCAAGGGCAGCATCTTTGCCAGCTCCAACAGCAAATCAGGGGTGGCGATTTCTAGCAGCTTATCAATGGCTTGCTCTGCAACCGCAACCGGCAAGCCCGCCGCTTTGGCGCACTTGACAACATGGGCGCGCTCTGGTGCTGCCCCAACCCCTGCCACATTCATGAAATGTTCGCCCTTATAGCCAGGGCTATAGGTCAGGTCATACGGTGGGGCAAGTTGCCAACTGCCGTTGGCTTCAAGGAGAAACGACAAGTTTTTGGCATGGTCATCGCGGTTGTTCATGAGAATGTTGAAGGCGCAGCGCTGAACGGCTTTTTTTAGCTCTCGTTGGTCGCGAGTAAGCCGACGTGTTGTTCGAAAGAAGTCTTCGTAGCTGACTGATGGCTCCTGGAAATTGGCGTGCAAAAGCCCCGCCAGTGAATGCACATGGACGCGTTGCTCACCACGGCGGTCAAATCGCTGGGTCGCAAATGCGGTGCGGCCGCCCGGCAATTCAAAGAACTGTGTTGCGGTCATACCAAGATGGCATTGGTGTGCAATCCGTGCATACAGTTCCTCAAGTGCAGAGCTGTCCGGCGCATCATCACTGCCAGGGAATTTGACCAGCCAGGCTTGTCCATCTGACACAGCGCTCGCTTGCGTGCTCATCTGAGCTGTGTCGGGGTTGAAATAAACCAAGGCTTTTGGTCGCGCCCCTGCCGACGACGCACCAGCGCGCGCTAATTCGGCCAGGACTTCATGGCTATCGTCCACCAGGATGGCTTGCACCTCTTGTGCGAGGTCCAACAAAGTCAGGTCTCGGCCGTCAAGGACATCAGGGAGGAGGGGGGCATAGGTCAGCGCCCCCATGGTGTTTGCCCCGAGATAGGCCAGCCGGTCGAGGGTAGAGGCCCTGTCTGGGTCAATGCCGCACGCCTTCATGCGGCGATGCATCAAGCGATAACCCCAGCCATCGGGCAAGGAGTCATAGATGAGCCCGGGCACATCATGAAGTTGCGTGTAATCAGCCCTGCGATCTGGGTAAGCAGTCGCACGCAGCGGCAGACGAATGGGAGACAACTGCAGCCCGCGTTCAAGCGCTTGCGGAGCGTACTGAAAAAGCACATCCTGGCCATCATCAGCAAGTGTGCCCAGCACAAAAGAGGATCCCAAGCCTCGGTAGGTGACCGTGAGTTCCTTCACTTTGCCACCTTTCGCGCCTTGGGATAGGCGCGTTGGCGCGTGCGCACTGCGGCCCTCAGTCGCATGTCTTCGATGCTGAGTGAATGGGTGATCAATACGTTTTGCAAGTCGGGCAGCGCGTCAAGCGCTTCCAGCACACGCACGAAGGTCTCAAATGTGCATCGGCCCGTGCGCTCGAAGTTGCTGAGCGTTTTGTTTGAAATGCCCACGCGCGCGGCCAGTTCTTCCACACTGAGGTTGAGCATTAGCCGTCGTGCACGAGCGCGCTCGCCAAAGGTGAGGCAAACTTCTAAAGGTACAGCCAGCGCAAAATTCAGCATATTTCTACTGTTTAACAGTATAAAACATATACAAGTAGAACAATAATACATGAAATAAAGAGACCCAAGCTCGTGGGCTTGCGCTGCAACCCTTTGAGATCACGGTCTGGCTCGATGACACGATGAAACAGTCACGGCGAAACGGTTATTGGTACCTGCAGCACCCGTGGCATTGGCGTCTGTGTACAATTCTTCTGGTTCCGAGGAGCGTTGCAGTTCACACCAAGTGAATGAGGCTCGGAGTGCGCCACCGGGCCCCGGCCTGGTCGCCGTACCAACTGCGCTCACCCACTGGTCTGTGCGGTGAGCCTCCCTAAAAGTCGCTTCATGGCCGGTGGTTTATTCAAAGTAATTTTTGGAGTGAGCCATGAACGCTGTACTGAAACCTATCAAAAACCAGGACTATGAAATTGCCGACTTGTCGTTGGCTGTTTGGGGGCGCAAAGAGATCCGCATTGCCGAGACCGAAATGCCCGGTCTGATGGCGATCCGCGAAGAGTTTGCCAAGGCGCAGCCCCTCAAGGGCGCGCGCATCACTGGCAGCCTGCACATGACCATACAGACCGCTGTGCTGGTCGAGACCCTGCAGGCACTCGGTGCGCAGGTGCGCTGGGCCTCGTGCAACATCTTCTCTACACAAGACCACGCCGCCGCCGCGCTGGTGGCCGCCGGCACACCGGTGTTTGCCTACAAGGGCGAGAACCTGGTTGATTATTGGGACTACACCCACCGCATTTTTGAGTTCGGCAGCAAGGGCAGCAAGACCGAAGGCCCGAACATGATTCTGGACGACGGCGGCGATGCCACGCTCTTGATGCACCTGGGTGCCAAGGCCGAGACAGACATCAAGGTGCTGGCCAAGCCCGGTAGCGAAGAAGAAATTTGCCTGTTCAACAGCATCAAGGCCAAGCTGAAGCTTGACCCCACCTGGTACAGCCGCCGCCTCAAGCACATCATTGGCGTGACCGAAGAGACCACCACCGGCGTGCTGCGCCTGAACGAAATGTCGGCCAAGGGCACGCTGGCATTCCGTGCCATCAACGTGAATGATTCGGTCACCAAAAGCAAATTTGACAATCTGTATGGCTGCCGCGAGTCGCTGGTGGATGCCATCAAGCGTGCCACTGATGTGATGATTGCCGGCAAGGTGGCGCTGGTGGCCGGTTACGGCGACGTGGGCAAGGGCTCGGCCCAGGCGCTGCGGGCGCTCTCAGCCCAGGTCTGGGTCACCGAGATCGACCCCATCAACGCCTTGCAGGCCGCGATGGAAGGCTACAAGGTCGTCACCATGGATTACGCCGCCGACAAGGCTGACATTTTTGTCTCGGCCACCGGCAACAAAAACGTCATTACCTACAAGCACATGGCGGCCATGAAAGATCAGGCCATTGTCTGCAACATCGGCCATTTTGACAACGAAATCGATGTCGCCTCGCTGGAGAAGTGCAAGTGGGAAGAGATAAAGCCGCAAGTGGACCATGTGATCTTCCCGGCCAAGGGCAAGACCCCTTCCAAGCGCATCATTCTGCTGGCCAAGGGCCGGCTGGTGAACCTGGGCTGCGGTACCGGCCACCCCAGCTTTGTGATGAGCTCGAGCTTTGCCAACCAGACCATCGCCCAGATTGAGCTCTACAGCAAGCCCAAGGACTACAAGGCCGGCAAGGTCTATGTGCTGCCCAAGCACCTGGACGAAAAAGTGGCGCGCCTGCACCTGAAGAAAGTCGGCGCCATGCTGACCGAGCTCAGCGACGAGCAGGCTTCGTACATAGGCGTCAGCAAGGCCGGCCCCTACAAGGCCGATACCTACCGCTACTGATGCGTGCCGACCAGCTGCTGGTGGCGCGTGCGCTCGCCAGCAGCCGCTCGCAAGCCCAACGCCTGATTGAGGGGGGTCTGAGCTGGCGCGTTGGCGAGGTCTGGAAGACCGTTACCAAGAATGGTGACGAGATTCCGTTTGACGCCGAGCTGCAGCTGCAAGATTTGTCAGAGGCTCGCTATGTGTCGCGCGGTGGCCTTAAGCTTGAAGCGGCCTTGCAGCAGCTCGAGCTCTCGGTGGCCGCTTGGACCTGTCTCGATGTGGGGCAGTCGACCGGCGGTTTTACCGATTGCCTGCTGCAGCATGGCGCAGCACGGGTGGTTGGGGTGGATGTGGGCAGTGCCCAGCTCCACCCTAGCTTGCGTGCCGACCCGCGTGTGCTGTGCCTGGAAAAGTGCAATGCCCGGGCCCTGGATGCTTCTGATTTGATCGCTGCGGATCAAGACGCGACAAGGGCTGGAGGCCTTTTTTGTGCTGATCCAGATGCAGTGGCGCAAGCGCCTTTTGAGCCTGTGTTTGACCTGATCGTGGGCGACTTGTCCTTCATCTCGCAAACTCTGGTGCTGCCGGCCCTGGTGCCGCTGCTCAAACCGGGGGCCGGACTGCTGATGCTGGTCAAACCGCAGTTTGAGTTGCAGCCGGGCCAGGTCGGCAAGGGCGGCATTGTGCGTGATGCGGGTCTGTACCTGTTGGTGGAGCAGCGGCTGCGGGATTGTTGCGCTGCGCTTGGCCTGCAGGTGTCTGCGTGGTTCAACTCGCCCATTGATGGTGGGGATGGCAACCACGAATTCTTTTTGTACGCGCGCCCGGTGGGCGAATCCAACACGCGAAGGTAGCTCACCATGAAGCTGATCTCCGAAACGCCC
>CAMATS010000008.1 GCA_945861195.1 Rhodoferax sp. OV413 | reverse complement strand
GTCATGGCCAGCACCGTGAGTTGCAGCGTAAAGGCCATCCCGGTGAAAAACAGGTAGTGCCAACTGCGCTCGATCACATCGAAGTCGAACTGACTGAACATGGTGTGCAGCGCCCCCGCTCAGTGGCCGGCGGCAGTTCGGCTGGCGATCAGCCCAGGCACCGCAAGGCGGCGCTCCAAGCGGCGCATTCCTTGCACCACCAGCAAGTTGACGAGCAGGTAGATCAGGGTCGCCGCGGCAAATGCCTCGAACACCTGGAAAGTAAATTCCTGCATGGCCCGGGTACGGGCAGTGAGCTCCATCAGGCCAACCGTGAGCGCTACCGAGGTGTTTTTGATGATGTTGAGAAACTCGCTGGTCAGCGGCGGCAGGATGATGCGAAAGGCCTGCGGCAACAACACATAGCGGTAAGTCGCTGGCAGGGTCAGCCCCATTGCCTTGCCAGCCATGGTCTGGCCCCGCGGCAAAGATTGAATGCCAGCCTTGAGCTGTTCGGCGATCCGGACTGATGTAAAAAAAGCCAGGCAGACCACCGCCGTGAAAAAGGGCGCATGGGGCATTTGCTTTAACGCATCACCCCAGCTCACCGGCAGCAGTTCCGGCAACACAAAGAACCACAGAAACATCTGCACCAGCAAGGGAATATTGCGAAACAACTCGACGTATGCATTCCCCAAGCGCACCAACCAGGGTTTGGGCGTAGTGCGACAAACACCCACCACTGTGCCGAGCAAGAGGGCAATGGTCCACGCGCAGACCGCCGTGGCCAATGTCCACCACAAACCCGACAAAAGAGTCGTGAAAAAAGTACCCGAGCCTTCCGGGTTGTCGGCCCAGAAGATGCTCCAGTTCCATTTGTAACTCACGTCATCAACCCAGCATCAGATTGACTTGCTGGCGCAGTCGTATCACTCGTAGAGCTTGGGGTCTGGGGAATCGGTGGGCTTGGAAAATACCCGCTTGAGCGCCACACTGATAGGCAGGTTCAGGTTGATATTTTTTGGCGGCACTGGCGCGAGGAACCATTTGGCATAAATTTTTTCAATCTCGCCGCTTTGCATCAAGCCAGCTACCGTGCGGTCAACCAAGGCCTTGAAGCTCGGGTCATCCCGACGCAGCATGATGCCATAGGGCTCTACCGAAAGCCCCTCCGCAGACACCACGTAGTCACCGGGCGTCTTGGCTGTGGCCACCAGCGAGTAGAGCAAGATATCGTCCATCACAAATGCTACCGCGCGGCCGGTCTCAACCATCAAGAAGGCCTCGGCGTGATCTTTGGCCGGCAGGATGTTCATGCCCAGGCTACGCGAGGCGTTGAGCTCGACCGCCTGCTTGATATTGGTCGAGCCAGAGGTGGAGACGATGGTTTTGCCCTTGAGTCCATCCAAGTTGCTCACGTTGGCGGTCTTCTTGGTGACAAAGCGGTTAGCAGTAATGAAAGTGGTGGGCGCGTAAGCCACCTGCTTTTGCCGGTCCGCGTTGTTTGTAGTTGAGCCGCATTCAAGGTCGATCGTGCCATTGGCCATGAGGGGAATGCGGGTCGCAGAGGTGACTGGCGACATCTTGACGGCCAGATTGGGCAGCTTGAGTTCGGCCTTAACCGCATCGGCAATCTTCAGGCATATATCCATCGAATAACCGATCGGCTCTTGTTTGTCGTTGAGATATGAAAACGGAATGGAGGAGTCCCGGTGGCCGATGGTGATCGCGCCATCTTTTCGAATCTTGTCAAGTGTTTGGGCTTGCAGGCCAGCCAAGCCGAACAACAGCGCGGCAGCAGCAACAGACGATGCGATTTTCTTCATAAAGGTCTCCGGGGTAGTTATAAAAGAGGCTGGATAGGCACATGTGCATGTCGCCACTGTGCGCAGTCGGCCAGCCGTTTTGAGGGCACACAGCTCAACGATTGCCAATAGCTCAACACGCGTCGAGTTTATCGCCTGCCCGCCGGACTGAACATCGACCTTTAGAAACTTATCCCGAAATCGGCTGGGGCAAGCAAGTTGATGTCCGCGCTGGGATGCAGGGGCCAAAACTGGGCCTGTTGCGCGGGCTAATTAGGATATTTCAGCGGCGCGGCATAATTCAGTCATGACCCATCTACCCGCGCTACCCTGTTACCTCAATGGCGAATTTACCCAGCTTCAAAACGCCAAAATCAGCGTGATGGACCGCGGGTTTATTTTTGGCGACGGGGTTTACGAAGTGGTGCCGGTTTATGGTGGGCAGACCTTCCGGTTCGCCCAGCACATGGCGCGGCTGGAACGCAGCCTAGTTGAGCTGCGCATCGCCAACCCCATGAACCGGGCCCAGTGGGCACTCGTGTCAGACCGGCTGATCGCCGAGCATGCGCAAAGCACGATGAGCGATGAGCCGAATGCAGACCAAATGATCTACATCCAGATCAGCCGTGGCGTGGCCATGCGAGACCACGTGATGCTTGAGAACCTGCAACCCACGGTGTTCGTCATGGTCAATCGCATGAACACGCCCGGCGAGGCGGTCCGGCGCCAAGGTGTGGCCTGCGTCACCGCAGATGATTTTCGCTGGGAAAAAGCGCATATCAAAAGCACCAGCCTGCTGGGCGCTGTATTTTCAAGGCAGATCAGCTTTGATGCCGGAGCGCTCGAAACCGTGATGTTTCGCGACGGCCACCTGAGCGAAGCGGCGGCAAGCAATGTCTGGCTGGTCAAAGACGGGCGAGTCTTGGGGGCGCCCAAAGACAACCTGGTTCTCGAGGGCATCCGGTATGGCTTGATTGCAGAAATCTGTCAACAGCAAGCGCTCGATTTTGAACTGCGACGCATCAGCCGAGACGAGGTCTTTGACGCCGATGAGTTGCTGCTTTCCAGTGCATCCAAAGAAGTGCTGGCGATCACCACGCTGGACGGCCGGCCGGTGGGAGATGGCCGACCCGGTCCGATCGGCGCCCGCTTATACGCGGGCTACCAACAGGCCAAAAGGGTCGGTGACGCGGCCTTGGCGGTCTGAGGGTGACCGTGAGCCAAGCCGATTCAGCCTCCGTGCCAAGCGCGGCTTCTTTGATCGAATACCCGTCGAGCTTCCCGATCAAGGTCCTGGGAAAAAAAGTTGCCGGTATGTTGCCGGCCATCACCACCATCGCGCAGGCCTTTGACCCGGCCTTTGACGCCAGCACCATTGAGCTGCGCGAGAGCCGGGGCGGCAAATACTTGGGCATCACCATCACCATCACCGCCACCAGCCGGGAGCAGCTTGACGAGCTGTACCGCACCCTCTCCACCCACCCGATGGTGAAGGTAGTGTTGTAACAAGCCATGGGTATAGCGCCCCGGCAGCTTGGTCAAGTGCCCTACCTGCCCACCGTGCAAGCGATGCAGGCCTTCACTGCCGAACGCACTGCACAGACCCCTGATCAGCTGTGGATTTGTGAGCATTCGAGCATTTACACACAGGGTCTGGCGGGCAAATCAGAGCATATTTTTAACCCGGGTGCGATTCCAGTGGTGCAAACCAACCGTGGCGGCCAGGTGACCTACCACGGTCCGGGCCAGGTGGTGGCTTACCCCTTACTAGACCTGCAACGCGCCGGCTACTTCGTAAAAGAATACGTTTACCGGCTCGAAGAAGCGGTGATCCGAACCCTGGCTCACTTTGGTGTCACCGGGCACCGGGTGGGCGGTGCGCCCGGCATCTATGTGCGGCTAGACGACCCGGGCTCGCACGCCCTTCTGCCGCAACGCCCGGCCAAGAAAAATGGGGCAAGCAACGTTCCGGTGTTCACCGGGCTGGGCAAGATTGCTGCCTTGGGCATCAAGGTGAGTCGCCACTGCGCTTACCACGGCGTGGCCTTCAATGTGGCGATGGATCTGGCGCCCTACACCCAGATCAATCCCTGTGGCTTTGCCGGGCTCGCCACAGTGGATCTTTCTACAATCGGCGTCTCAGTGACCTGGCAGGAGGCGGCTGACCTGCTCGGTCGCAAGCTCGCCGCCCACCTGCTGCCCTGAGCATCTCCCTCACCACAGGATCACCATGAGCAGCCCCGACACCGTGCGCGACGCGAAAACCATCGTCACCTACGACCCTCGCGTCAAGCAAAAAGCCGGTGACAAACTCGCGCGCATCCCGATCAAGGTGCAGCCCGGTGAGGTGCTGAAAAAGCCCGACTGGATTCGCGTCAAAGCCGGCAGCCCGAGCACCCGGTTTTATGAGATCAAGGACATCCTGCGCACCAACAAGCTGGTAACCGTGTGTGAAGAGGCCTCCTGCCCCAACATCGGCGAGTGCTTTGGCAAGGGCACGGCGACCTTCATGATCATGGGCGACAAGTGCACCCGGCGCTGCCCTTTTTGCGATGTCGGCCATGGCAGGCCCGACCCGCTCGATGCCAACGAGCCCGATAACCTGGCCAAAACCATCGCCCAGCTCAAGTTGGCCTATGTGGTGATTACCAGTGTCGACCGCGACGATCTGCGCGACGGCGGCGCCAGCCATTTTGTGAGCTGCATCCAAAAAACTCGTGCGCTCTCACCCGCCACCCGGATCGAAGTGCTGGTGCCTGACTTCCGCGGCCGCGACGATCGGGCGCTGGAGATTCTCAAAACCGCGCCACCCGATGTGATGAACCACAACCTGGAGACCGTGCCGCGCCTGTACAAAGAGGCGCGCCCGGGCAGCGACTACCAGTTCTCGCTGAACCTCCTGAAAAAATTCAAGGCCTTGTTCCCTGCCGTGCCAACCAAGAGCGGCCTGATGGTGGGCCTGGGCGAGACCGATGAGGAAATCCTGGCGGTGATGCGCGACATGCGGGCACACCAGATTGACATGCTGACCATCGGCCAGTACCTCGCACCCAGCAGCGCGCACCTGACAGTCAAACGCTATGTGCACCCCGACACCTTCAAGATGTTTGAGGCCGAGGCCTATGCCATGGGCTTCAAACATGCGGCGGTGGGCGCCATGGTACGCAGCAGCTACCACGCCGACTTGCAAGCCGAGCACGCGCTGGGCCTGTGATGCTGGCTAACGGCCTGTGGTTTGACCCGCGCTCGCTGGAGCAACTGTCTGAAGCCGGCGCCTGGGCTCGTGGCCTGATGCTGTACCGCCAACAACGGGTGCTGGGCCTGGAGATCGAGCCCGCGGACGGCTACTGGCTGCTGATGGGCGAGGTCCAGGGCAGCGACCCCGACCCCTACGAGCTGGAAGTGGATATTCAGGTCCAGCCCAACGGCGCACTGTCGAGCTGGAGCAGCGACTGCAGCTGTCCGGTCGGCCAGCAATGCAAGCATGGGGTCGCGTTGACGCTCAAGGCCGCCTACCAAGGGCTTCGACTACTCAACCACGGAGTTGGTTCTGATGCCGTTGCGCCCCCTTCCCCGCAAGCCATCGAGGCTGCACGCCAAGCCGCCTTGGCGCGCAGCGCTGAAATCGCCCGGCTCGAGGCCGAGGCTCAGTTGACCGACTGGCTGGGCGCGCTGTTCCGGACCCAAGCAGGCGCCCAGCGGACGGCGGACGCAGGCAGCCAAAAAGCCTTCCAATACCTGTACCTGTTGACAGTGCTGAACGCTCACGGGCCCACGCCGCTGCTGCAGTTTGAAGCCTTTAGTACCAGCATCAAGACCAGCGGCGGCTGGACAAAACTAAAGCGCCTGGGCAGCCAGCCCCTGCCCGGCTCACAGGCGCCGGATGCCGCGGCTGAGGTCGACCAGCAGATTTTGCAGCTCTTGCGCGCGCTGCCGAGCAGCGGCAACGCTTACCACCCCTATGGTTTTGCCAGCTGCGTGCTGCCCAACGGCCAGGCCGGGCACATGCTGCTGCAAATGGCTGCCAGCACCGGGCGTCTGTTTGCAAACGATGGCCAAGGCGCCCCGGGCGCAGCATTGAAATGGGGCGCGCCGATGCCGCTGGACTGGCAGTGGCAAGAGTCACCCGCGCAGCAGGGCGACGACGCGTCCTGGAGCTTGCGCGCGCGCATGGGTGCTGCCAGCGCCAGCGCCAAGCTGTGCTTCAACCACCCGCCGCTTTACCTTGACAGCGCCAGGGGCCTGTGTGGGCTCATGCAGGCCGATGGCCTGAGCAGCGCGCAGGTCGGCGTCCTGCTCAAAAGCCCGCCGCTCAAAGTGACGGCGCTCAAAAAGTACCAGGCAGCTTTGATGCAAGGCCTGGGCGCACTGCCGCTGCCGCCGGTACTCGAGGCCATCACACCACTGCGCGACATCCTGCCAAAAGCCTGCCTGCAGCTCTCGCTCACCGAGCCGGGGCTGGTCAGCGCGCATGGCCTGATTCAAGCAAAAATGCATTTTGACTATGCCGGCCACACCGGCTGGTGGGCTGGCCAGGGCAGTGCGGTGGTGGTAGAAAACGCCCAGGGCCGCTTTTTACTCAGCCGCGATACCGAGTCCGAACTCGAGGCCTTGACCCGCCTCTCAGGCCTGGGTCTGCGCTCCATTGGCGGCGGGCTGTTTGGCATGCTCGGCGCTACGGCAGAGCAAACCTGGCTCAGCTGGGCAGACGAGGGTTTTGCCAGCCTGCGTGCCGCCGGCTTTGAGCTGTCTTTAAGCGACAGCGTTCAAAACTGGCTGACCCACGCTGACAACATCACCGTGGGCCTGCAGGCACAGGGCGATGACGATGCCACCTCGCCTTGGTTTAACCTGTCGCTGGGTGTCGAGATCGACGGCCAGCGGCACAACATCCTGCCCTGGCTGCCCGCCCTGATCCACCAGGCAAGCCCCGATCCACTGACCCAGGAGCCCCAACTACCGCCCTTTGTTTACCTGCCCAGGCCGCAGGGCGGCTTTGTGCGCCTGCCCACAGCTGGGCTCAAGCCGTGGCTGGGCGCCCTGCTCGAGCTAGTGGGCGAGCGGGGGCGGGATTTGTCTGGCGACAGCCTCAAACTATCGCGCTTGGACGCGCTGCGCACCGCCGTCGGTTTGGGTGAAGGGGCGGTGTGGGCGGGGGCGCAAGCCCTGCGCGATTTGGCGCAGCAACTGGTCGGCCAACTGGAGCTGCCTAGCGCTGCAGTACCGCCAAGCGTCCAGGCCAGCCTGCGCCCCTACCAGCAGCAGGGGCTCAACTGGCTGCAGTTTTTGCGCACCCATGGCTTGAACGGCATCTTGGCCGACGACATGGGACTGGGCAAAACCCTTCAAACGCTGGCCCATATCCAGCTCGAAAAGGACGCCGGTCGCCTCAGCGCGCCGGCCTTGATCATTGCGCCGGTCAGCCTGTTGGGCAACTGGCAACGTGAAGCCTTGCGCTTTTGTCCGCAGCTGCGCAGCCTCATCGTGCACGGCAAAGACCGCCACGACGCTGCCCAATCAGTGCAAGACTTTGACCTGGTGATTGCGCCCTATTCGCTGCTGCAGCGCGACCGCGAGCGCTGGTTGCAGGGGCAGTGGCATCTGGTGGTGCTCGACGAGGCCCAAAACATCAAAAACGCCAGCACCCAGGCAGCCCAGGTGGCGGCTCAAATCAAGTCCCGCCACCGCCTGTGCCTGTCTGGCACCCCAATGGAAAACCATTTGGGCGAGCTTTGGAGCCTGTTCCATTTTTTAATGCCCGGTTTTTTGGGCAGCGAAGCCCGCTTCAAGGCCCTGTTTCGCAACCCGATCGAGAAACAGGGCAGCCCGGAGCGCCTGACCCAGTTGCGCGCCCGGATCACGCCTTTCATGCTGCGGCGTACCAAGGCGCTGGTGGCCCACGAATTACCCCCCAAAGTAGAAACCCTGCTGCGGGTCGAGCTCAGCGGCAAGCAGGCCGACCTGTACGAAACCATTCGCCTGGGCATGGAGAAAACCGTGCGCGAAGCGCTGGATCGCCAGGGCCTGGCCAAATCGCAGATCACCATTTTGGATGCCCTGCTCAAGCTGCGCCAAGTGTGTTGCGATCCGCGCCTGGTCAAGCTCAGCGCGGCCACCAAGGTTAAAACCTCGGCCAAGTTGGAGCAACTCATGACCTTGTTGCCCGATATGCTGGCCGAAGGGCGGCGTATTTTGCTGTTTTCACAGTTCACCGGCATGCTCACCCTGATTGAGGCCGAGCTCAAAAAACACCAGATTCCCTGGATCAAGCTGACCGGACAAAGCCAGAAGCGCGATGCGCTGATCGAGCAGTTCACCAGCGGCTCGGTGCCGCTGTTCCTGATCAGCCTGAAAGCTGGCGGCGTCGGCCTGAACCTGCCCCAAGCAGACACCGTGATTCACTACGACCCCTGGTGGAACCCGGCTGTGGAGACCCAGGCCACCGACAGGGCCCACCGCATCGGCCAGACGCAAAGCGTGTGGGTGCTCAAACTGGTCGCGCAGGGCACGATTGAGGAGCGCATCCTGGCGCTGCAAGAACGCAAGGCCGCCCTGGCCGAGGGCATGTACAGCGGCTCGGTGGGGCGCCGGGCGCCCCTGTTCACCGAATCAGACCTGAGCGAGTTGCTTCGGCCCCTGTCCTGAGCCAAAACTTGCGGCGGGGCTGCGGTGTTGACGGGTCGGGCTAGCAGCCCAGGCGCTCGCGCAGTCCGCTGGCGCGTCGGGATGGGCGGGCGATGGCTTGCTCCAGCAGGCCGGCTTGCGCTTGCACCAGGGTAAAGAACTGGCGCGCCCGGGTAATGCCGGTGTACACCAGAGAGCGAGTCAGCAGCTTCTCGCCCCACTGGGGCAAGACCAAAACAGTGTGTAAAAACTCTGAGCCCTGGCATTTGTGCACTGACATGGCAAAGGCAGTTTCTACGTGGGCCAAGCGACCCACGCTGACTGAGCGCAACTGCTCGCCATCAAGAAAATAGACTCGCAATGCCGCCTGCGGTCCCAAACCTGGCAAAGCCAGGCCGACATCCCCATTGAAGACGCCAAGCTCGGGGTCGTTGCGAGTCACCATCACCGGGCGCCCGGCATACCACTCGCCCCGGGGGCTGACAAGACCGGCCTGCGCCAGCGCTGCCTGCACCGCCTGATTCAGGCTTTTGGTGCCCAATTCGCTGTCGTGCACAGCGCACAAAATACGAAATCGCTCAAAAGACTGCAGCGCCCCCTTGACCCAGGCCGCATGCTGCTGGGCATCGGTGCGGCTGCCGGGCGGGCGGTCCTGCACCCAGGTCAGGTACTCGGCATAGCCGGCCGGGGTACCGGGTCGGCCTTTGAGTGCCAAGCCAAGTAGGCTGCGCAAGCTGGGTTGCTCGGCGAGTTGCAGCACCTGGCTTTGGTCATTGGCAATCAGGTTCAGCGCTGCTTGCGCCTCGCCGGTATTGACGGCCAGCGCCAGTTGCCCAATGAGATTCCCAAAGCGCCGACTTGTGCGCAGCATGACGGTTTGCTGCGCCAGCGGCGTAGCGAGCGCGCCCTGGGCCAACAGGGCTGGCGGCAGGGTCTGTGCGGCCACCGACTGCGCAAACCTGGCGGTGCACAAATCGTAATGCCCGGCCCAGGCATCGCGGCACAGCTCGCCCAACACGGCGCCGGCCTCCACCGAAGCCAATTGGTCCTTGTCGCCCAGCAAAATCAGCTTGGCACCAGCTGGCAGGGCGCGCAGCAGGGCGGCCATCATCTCGAGGTGAATCATCGAGGCTTCATCGACGATCACGATGTCGATGTCAAGCAGATTGCCGGCATGAAAACGAAACTGCCGGGTGTCGGGCCGTGCCCCGAGCAGCGCATGCAGGGTTTTGGCAGCACCCATGCGCTGGGCGAAGGCCGTCAGGTCCAGGCTGCTGCCCAGGCGGGCGCCGAGCTCTTGCAAAGACGCATCGATGGTCTGGCGCAGGCGCGCCGCCGCTTTGCCGGTGGGCGCCGCCAAGGCCACCCGCAGCCCAGCGGGCTGATCGTGCAGGGCAAACAGCAAGGCCAGCAGCCGCGCAGCGGTATAGGTTTTTCCCGTGCCTGGCCCGCCGGTAATCACGGTCAGGCCAGCCCGCAAGGCTACTGCACAGGCAAATTTCTGCCAATCCACCAAAGCCCCCTCGGCCACTGGCCTCAGCGTGCCAGGTGGGCTTTTGTCAGCGGGTTCAAGGCGAGGTTCAAGCCGAGGTTCAAACAAACGATCCAGCCAGTGCCGGGCCAGTGCCTGGTCCAGGCTTTGGCTGCTTGTGACGCGCTGCAACACGGCACTGGCGACCTCGGCCTCGTAACGCCAATAGCGGCGCAGGTAGAGCAGGGGCTCGACCTGACTGCCCCCCAGTACCAGCGGCTGTCCAGCGTCTGGCGCATCCGTCTGGCCTGCCGGGCCCTGCTGGCCAACACAGCGCACCAGAGGGCTGGCGCGCAGCCCATCCAGCCAGCCAGCCAGCTCAGCCGGCAGGTGCTGCCACAGCCTGCTCAGGGCTGGCTGGGCCAGGTCTGGCCAGGCCAGCAGCTCTTGGGGCTGGGTGACGATTGAGCGCAGCGCCAAGCAGGTGTGTCCACGCCCTTCCATTTGAGCCAGTATGGCGCTGCTGACCAGCAGGGTCGGCGCGGCCTGAGGGTCTTGTTCCAGCATGAATGCGGCCAAGGCGCTGTCGAGGCGGCGCAGCCAGCCCTGGTTGGCGCAGCTGTGCAATTGATCGAGCAGGCTGGGCTCGGCGGCTTGGGTGCCGGGCGGCAGGGGCTTCATATTGGCGCGACCTCTTCAAACAGCATGGCCTCCAAGGCCTCGAGCAGTGGCAGGCAGGCAGGCAACAGGCAAACACCCCGTTGCGGCCCTTTGATGCCGCGCAAAAACAGGTACACCGCGCCACCCAAATGCTGTTCGGCACGGTAGCTCTGGCCCAGCCGAAGCTTGAGCAGGCGGTGCAGCGCCAGCATGTAGAGGGCGGCCTGCACATCGTAGCGGTGCTCTGCCATGGCTCGCGCTAGAGCCTGGGTGCTGTAGGCCGAGTCATCGCCGCCCAAGTGGTTGGATTTGTAATCCAGCACCCAATACCTGCCCCCATGCTCAAACACCAGATCAGCAAAACCCATCAGCATGCCTTGCAACTGCCGCTGCGCCAGGCCAGGGCGCGGCAGGCCGGGCAGCAGGTGGGCTTGGCAATGGGCGTCAACCTCACGATTGGGCATGGCGCGGGTGGGCAACCAAAATTCCATTTCAGGCAGGGCATGGCGCAGGCCCGACAAAGCCACCTCAGGGCCGGGCAAGACGGTTTGCACCACCTCGGTCAGCCAGACAAGCAGGCCGTCTGCCTGGGCCGTACGCCCGCTGCGCTGGCAATTGCGGCGCAAGCGCTCGGCCAGCGCAGGGCGCTGGGGCAGCGCAAACTCCTCGCCCGCCAGCCACTGCAGTTGCGCGTGTAAAAAATTACCGGCCTCGGCACCGCGGGTAAAGGTGTGCCAGGGCATCGCACCAGCGCCGCCCGGTCCTGATACCAGGTCGGGGCCAGCATCGGTCTGCGCTGGGACAGGCTGCGGACTGTCTTCGTCGTCAGCCGGCCTGGCCTTGCGCAGCGGCGAGAGCTCAGAGCCCGCCATGACCGGCGTCAAATCCCGGGCCATGCGCGAGAAGCTGCCGATGGCCCAGTCGCGTTCAAACTTGGCGCTGTAGGCCGCAGGCGCGGGCAGTTCAGCTGGCTCTTGGGGCTGTATCAGGGGGGTGCAGGCGCTGGCTTGCTCCAGGGCCTGCAACACCATGCCAGGGCTACTTTGGGCCAAGTGGCTCAATGGCATCAGCCAGTCCTGGGCGGCCCTGGGCTCGGCGCCGCCCAGCAAGTAGCCAAGCGCGCTCAGATGCGTCATGCATTCCAATTTGTTGCCAATCTTCAGGGTCGAAAAACCCAGCCACAGCGCATGGCGGGCTCGGGTTAGGGCCACATACAGCAGGCGCAGGTCTTCGCGCAGACGGTCTTGGTCAGCCCGGGCCAGGGCCTGGGCGTCAATGTCTAGCAGCAGTTGGCGCCCGCCTGTTTCATCAGTCAAAGTGACAAAGTTGGTTGACTTTTTATTTTTTTGCCGAAAACTTGCCGCATAGGGCAGACAGACCAGCGGGTACTCCAGGCCCTTGCTTTTGTGGATGGTGACCACCTTCACCAAATCGGCATCGCTCTCCAGGCGCAGCACCTGCTCGTCATTCTGGCGGCCCTCCTGCCCTGTTTCAGCCAGCAGCCAGCGAATCAGCGCGGCCTCGCCGTCCAGCCCAACGCTGGCGGTTTGCATCAATTCCGCCAAGTGTAAAAAATTAGTTAGTTTGCGCTCGCCACCCGTCTGGGCCAACCAGTGCAGGGGGAGTGAGAGCTGGTGCAGGGTTTGGCGCAGCATGGCCAGTACCCCTTGAGTCTGCCAGACCGAGCGCAGTTGGCGCAGTTGATCGCAGCGCGCATCAAGCGCTTCCTCATGCTCGGCCAGCCAGCCCAGCTCGTCCAGGCTCAGGCCAATGGTGCGGGTGGCCAGGGCGGCACGCACCAGGCGCAGGTCTTGGGGCGAGGCCACCGCCCGCAACCAGTGCACCAAATCCTGGGCCTCTGCGCTGTCAAAGACCGAGTCTTTGTCTGACAAATAGACCGAGGCCAGGCCGCGGCTGTCAAGCGCGCGGCGCACTGCCGCGGCCTCCTTGCCCGTGCGCACCAGCACCGCAATGTCGGCCGGGCGCAGGGCTTGAAAGCCCCCGGCCTCTTCATTGCCGCCGTAAAAGCCGGCCTGCGGGTCGTTCAGCCAGGTCACGATTTGCTCGGCGCAGCGGGCCGCAAAAACCGCTCGCATCTCGCGCCCACCGAGCAGTTGCAGGTCGTGCACCAGACTCAGGGCCGGCATGGGCCCCTGCGCTGTGCGCAAAGTCTCCTTGCGGCCGCCCGCCTTGACGCTGACAAAGGGCAGCCCATTGTGCGGCCCTTGGCGGTACATGAAAGCACCGGCAGTGCGCGCGGCCTCGGCCTGCTCAAACCAATGGTTGACCACCTCGACCAGCGGTCCGGTCGAACGGAAATTGGTCTCTAAAACATAATGCCGCCCGGTCGTGGCCTGGCGAGCCTGCAGATAGCTTTGAATGTCGGCCCCGCGGAAACCATAAATGGACTGCTTGGGGTCACCAATCAACAGCAGTGCGCTGTGGCGGTGGTTGGCCTGGGTTTGGTAGATGCTGTCAAAGATTTGGTACTGCAGGGGCGAGGTGTCCTGAAACTCGTCGATCAGGGCCACCGGATGCTGCGCCAGGATGCGGGCCCGCAGGCTCTGCCCGTTGGGGCCGCGCAGGGCCGTGTGCAGCCGGCGCAGCATGTCCGAAAAGCCAAAGCTGCCACTCTGCCGCTTGAGCAGCAACAGCCTTTGAGCAACCCCCGCTGCCGCATGCAGCCGGGAGGCTACCGCCAGCTTCGGCAGGGCGTCGATCGTGATCTGCAAACCGGCTAAGGCGGCGAACTCAGGCGGCAGATCCAGCGCCGGGGCAGCAGCCGTGCGTGCTGCCTGCAGGCCCTCGGGCGTGAGCCGCTGCCAGCCTGTGCCGAGTTGGGGTTTGTCACTGGCGCTGGTGCCCTGGGCCCAGGCCTTGAGGGCATCAAGCCAGGTGATGTAGAAGCCCGGCCGGAGACGTTTGCCGTTCCAATTTTTCTTATGGTCGGCAATTTGCGCATCCAGCCAATCCCGCATGGTTTGTGCGCGCTCGGCCCAGCCGGCTTTGAGCTGGCCCAGGGCCTGGTGGCGTGCCTGGCTGGCCTGCAGCAGTACCTCGCCCAGCGTACCCTGGCCGGCTTCGGCCGGCAGGTCTTGCAAGAACAGGCCCTGCAGGTCAGACAAGAGCTTGTCTGGATTGCTCCAGACGCTCAGCGCCAGCGCCAGCGCTTCAGGTGCCAGCGGGTAGCACTGTTGGCGCCAGTAGTCTTGCGCCGCCTCGATCCGCATGGCCTGTTCGTCGGCCACCAGGGCTTCGTCGAACAGGCTGCCGCTGTCAAAAGCATGCTCCCTGAGCATGCGCTGGCACCAGGCGTCAATCGTGTGCACCGCTGCAGCGTCCATGCTCTGCGCCGCCAAGGCCAGCGCCAAGGCTGCTTGCCTGCGCGCGGCTGGGTTGCCGTAGCTGGCCATCAAATCGGCCATGAACCGGTCGCCAGAGGCCACCGCTTGCTCGCCACGAAAACATTGCGCAGCATTCAGCAGGCGTTGTCGAATCCGGTCGGAGAGCTCGCGGGTTGCCGCCCGGGTGAAAGTCATCACCAAAATATCGGCTGGCAACAAGGGGCGGGGAAAGCCCTGGGCTCCCCCATGCCCCAGCACCAGGCGCACATACAGCGCAGCGATGGTCCAGGTCTTGCCCGTGCCAGCGCTTGCCTCGATCAGGCGGCTGCCCCAGAGCTCAAACAACAGGGGGTCCAACACCTGCTTGGCGCCCTGGGCTGCGGGCCCGCCAGCAGCAGATGCAGCGATCGTCTCGGTTAGCTGGTTGGTCATGGCGGGGCGGTTTTGTTGCGGTTGCGACGGGTGGGACTACGCGTCGCCCAGATCATCAGCAGTGTCGGGGGCCGGCTCACCAGCATGGCGGTATGCGCTGACATGCTGCTTGGCCCAGGTCAGCAGCGGGGCATACACCTGCTCGGCCAATATTGCAAAGCGGCCATCGGCGCAAAGTGCCTCAAAATCAGGGAACACCCGGGCCAGGCATGCCTCTGAGACATCCGCAATCTGCTGGGGCGAATCGGGCGAGCCCTGGTATTGCCCGGCAGCGTCTTTGCCGGCCACCCATGCGAGCGCTGTCTTGGGCGGCAGCGGCAGCGGCGCTTGCATGCCATCCAGCCACACCCGCAGCAGCATGCTCAGCGTGGCCTGAGCCTGGTCTTGCTCCATGGGTGCAATCTCCAGCACACCATCGCGGCCCACCACCA
Organism: Rhodoferax sp. OV413; assembly: GCA_945861195.1. Lineage (GTDB taxonomy): Bacteria > Pseudomonadota > Gammaproteobacteria > Burkholderiales > Burkholderiaceae_C > Rhodoferax. The sequence goes on along the minus strand of CAMATS010000008.1, from coordinate 4,255 downwards.
CGCCCTGGGCCAGCCGTCCGCTGGCAGCAATAGCCAGGCTGCGCACCCAGTGGGCCAACAGCTTTTCAGGTCGTGCCGAGGGCTTTTTTGTATTCGTGAGTAGCCGGCCGGGCTCGAGCTCCAGCCAGGCGTGTGTGGCCACAGGCAAATCGGCTGGCTGCTGCGCCTGTGCCGAGGGCTTGGCCTGCAACAGGTGGTCAACCCAGTCTTGCAGCAAAACACCGTCCACCTGCAACCGAATCGAAACCCGCGGAGCGGCCAAGCCAAAGCGGTCTTGGGCTGCGTGCCAGGCTTGCAGCATGGTGTGCACAAGCGCTTGCAGCGCCTGCTGTTTGTTGCCACCCAGGGCGGCCATGGGCAGTTCGCCAGCCAGCCGCACCCGGCTCAGCGCCCGCGCCACCCGGGACTGTCTGGCATCCTGACCGGGCTGGGCTGTGGCTTTGGCCAGCAGCTCGCGCACCAACCCATAGTCTTGCAGGCGGTCAACCTCAAAGCACTCGTCGTCATCGACCCCGGATGTCTGCTCGTCAAAGACCACCCGCAGCCTGTGCCGGAAAAAAGCCTTAACCGGCTGGCGCAAAAAATGACTGAGCTGCGCCAGGGTCAGCGGCACACCGGGGTCTGGCACAAAAGGTGGCAGGGGCGGATGCCGCGCCAAAGCCTCTGCCGCAGACGCTGCCGGCTGCTGATGCGCTGCACGCCACTCCCTGGCATAGGTGATCAGGGGTGTTCCCAACTCAAAGTAGCGGCGGCTAAAGGCTTGCAGCGGGTGATGGGTGGTGCGCTGCTCGACCAGCGCCGGGCCCCAGCCGGCGCTGAGGTAATCCATCAATTGGGACACCAGCACCGAGGGCGCCTGCAAGCTGTTGTCGCGCACACTGCGCCCGCACCAGCTCAGGTACAACAGCCGGCGTGCGGACAGCAGCGCCTCGAGCATGAGTTGGCGGTCGTCTTCGCGGCGCGAGCGGTCACCGGGACGGGCCATGCCGGGCAGGCCCATGAGGTCAAAGTCCGTGCGCTGGCTGCGCCGGGGGTAGTCACCGTCGTTCATGCCCAGCAGGCAAACCACCTCAAACGGTATGGCGCGCATGGGCATGAGGGTGCAAAAAGTCACGCCGCCGGCCTTGAAGCGTTGGTTGAGGCCAGGCAGCTCAAGGGCATCGAGCCAGGCGCTGCGGGCCACTTCAAGGCTCAGGTCTTGGCTAAAACTGGCCTGCTCACAGGCCAGTTGCCAGGTGGCCAGAGCGTCTTCCAGGGCTTGCAGTGCTTGTTTGTCAGCCTGAGATTCGGCCTTGAACAGCTCAGACAGCAGGGCGCGGCCGCGTGCTGCCCAAACAGCGGGGGCAGCTGGAACAGCCGCTGCCAAGACCCAGTTCGCCAGCGCTTGCAGCAAGTGCGCCAGGGCGCCGGCCAGCTCAGCTTCAAGACCGCCGACCTCAACATAAGGCTCGATAGCCGGCAGGCCAGCCGCCCTGAGATCCACCTCATCTGCACCACTGGCATAACCCAGCAACATGCGCTGCAGCCCAAACCAGGCGCTGTTTTGGTCGCCGCAGGCCTGCAAGCCAAGGTCAGTGCGGTGGCCTTGGTTCAATCCCCAGCGAATACCCGCACCCGCCATCCAGCGGGTGAGCTTGGGCAGGCTGGCCGGCTCAATACCAAAACATGCGGCGACCGCAGCCACCTCCAGCAATTCAAGCAACTCGCTCATGCGGCAACGTTGTTGCGGCAAGCGCAGCAACCATTGCAGGGCCGCGATCAGCGGGCTGTTGGATTTCGCACCCATGTCCGCAATATCAAAAGGAATAAAGCGGGGGTCGGTGGGTTTATATTGGCCAAAAACAGCCCGGATAGCGGGCGCCATGGGCTCAATATCGGGCACCATCACGATGACATCGCGCGGGTTCAATGCCGCCGGCGCGCCGGGCCCCAAGGGGGCCTGGGCCAACAGCTGCAGCAATTGGTCGTGCAGGATTTCAAGCTCGCGCACGGGGCTGTGGGCCAGGTGAAACACCATGGAGCGGTCGCTGTCAGGCACCGGCGCGGCAGCGCTGCGCGCCTCTGGCCCGGGCAGGGGGGCTAGGTCACGGATGCGGTTTTGCACCTGCTTGAGCAGCGGGGTGTGGGCAGTTTCTTCAGTCTCGTCAAACAGATCAATGCGCTCGATCCCAAACCTTTGACGGCTGGCCTGCGCATCGTCGAACACATCGAGCTGTCGGATGAAGTCGCGCCCTTGGCGCCCCCAGGCCGCCAGCAGGGGGTTGGCCTCGGTGTGCATGTCTTCCAGTGCCAGCGTGGCGAGGTCGCGGCCCGGACGCAGCGCCTGTCTGCGACGCAGCGAATGCAGCAACTCGCGCCCGTCCATGATGTCGCCCCAATAAAAGCGGCAGGGGTTTGGAATGGCCAAAACCACCTGGCTGTGCGGTGCCAAGGCGGCCAATAACTCAAGCGTGGTCCAGGCGACCTGGCTCATGCCAAAGGCAATCACCCGCGGTGCCAGCGCCTCTGCCGGCGGCTGCGCAGAGGCCAGGCGGGCCAGTACCTGCTGGTGCAGTCTGGGGCGTATGCCCTGCTGCTGAGCTGGGCTCAGGCCTTGCAGTAGGGCGCGCCACAGGGCCGCCTGCCACTGCTGCTCTGGCGGCAGGGCTTGCACGCCACCAGCCACCACAAACAGCTGGTCTTGGCCCCCAGCCCAGGCTTCCAGCCAATCAGGGCGGTAGTTTTGGTATTGGTCAAACAGATCGGCGAGCTGGTTGGCGAGTTGCAGCAGACGGTCAGGCTCATCGGCCCGCAAAAAACCAGCCACGGGGGCAAACACCGCTTGGCCGAGCAGGCCAGGCAGCAACTGCATGAGGCGCCAGACCATGGGTATTTTGTCGAGTGGCGACTCGGCCGCTACTGCAGCGCGGCCCAGCACCTGACGGTAGGTGCGCCATAGAAAACGCGCCGGCAGCTCGACCCGGGTTGCTGCGCAAACACCGCTGATGCGTGCCATCTCCATTTTGACCCACTCGGCCATGCCATTGCTTTGCACCAAGATGACGTCTTCTTGCAAGGGGCCCACAGGATGGCGTCGAACCCAGTTGGCCATCACCTCCACCAGATCTTCCGCCCGGTTGCCGTGAAACGCGAGAAAGCCGGATTTGAGCGGGGGCTGGGGCGGGGTGGTCATGGGCAGTTGGGCTGGGCTTTGGGTGCAGGCCGGGCCAAAGGCAGTTCTATTGTGACGCTGCCGCGCGGCGGTGTGGCGGTGTGGCGGTGTGGCAGTGTGGCAGTGTGGCAGTGTGGCAAATTCTGCTCGCTCAAAGGCTCACCAGGTGAGCCCGGCTGCACACACCCGCTTCAATGGGCTTTTTTCAGCTGCTGCCCACAGGAATGGCCCCATGTGTTGTGGCGGTTCGCTCTGGCATACTGGCTGAGCTACAACCAATCAAGGGGAACCTGTGTTAAATATGCGCTACAGACTGCTTGCTACCCTGATCGCTCCCCTCTTGCTGCCCGCCATGTTGCTGGCGGACACGGTGACTGTTGTGACGTCTTTTCCCAAGGAAATCACCACTGCGTATAAAAAGGCTTTCGAGGCCAGGTTTCCCGGCGACAAGCTGGAAATTTTGAACAAAAACACGGCCGCGGGCATCGCCTATGTCCGGGAGCAAGCGCCGGGCAATCGCCCCGAGGTGTTTTGGGCCTCAGCACCAGATGCATTCGAGGTCCTGGCGAGCGCCAAATTGCTGCAAAAACTCGATGTTGGCAACCCGGCGATACCTGCCAAGGTGGGCGCCTATCCGATCAACGATCCGGAAGGGCTGTACAAGGGGCAGGCGCTGGCGGGCTACGGCATCATGTGGAACACCCGCTACATGGTTGCCAACAAGCTGCCCTTGCCCAAAGAATGGGCAGATTTGGCCAAGCCAGTCTATTTCAGCCATGTGGCCATCTCCAGCCCCTCGCGCTCGGGCACCACCCACCTCACGGTGGAGACGATTTTGCAGGGCGAGGGCTGGAACAAGGGCTGGGCTCAACTGCTGGAGATTTCGGGCAACAGCGCGGCCATCACCGAGCGCTCTTTTGGTGTACCCGATGGGGTTGCAAGCGGCCAGTTCGGCCTGGGTTTGGTGATTGATTTCTTTGGCCTGGCCGCCAAAAATTCAGGCATGCCGGTGGAATTTATTTACCCCTCCATGACGGCCATCGTGCCAGCCAATATCGGCTTGGTGGCAGGGGCCAAGTCGCCTGAAGCTGGCAAGCGTTTTAT
>CAMATS010000007.1 GCA_945861195.1 Rhodoferax sp. OV413 | reverse complement strand
CCCCGGCTTAACCGGCATTGCCACCTGGGGGCGAGATCAATCCCCATTTGGCCAAAGCCAAATCATCACTGACCCGGGCATCGACCCAGTTGGCGCCTTCAGGGGTTTGCTCTTTCTTCCAAAACGGGGCCTGGGTTTTGAGGTAGTCCATCAGGAACTCGCAGGCCTGGAAGCTCTGGCCGCGGTGGGCCGAGGTAACGGCCACGAGCACGATCTGATCCCGCGGCTGCAGCAGACCAATGCGGTGCACCACACGGGCGCCAAAGATGTCGAAGCGCTGGTGAGCCGCGTCAATCATGGCCTCGATCGAGGCCTCGGTCATGCCGGGGTAATGCTCCAACTCAAGGCTGCTGATGCTGCTGGGCGTGCCGGCTGTGCGGTCGCGCACGGTGCCAACAAAGCTGCACACCGCGCCGATACGGCCGTCACCGTCGCGCAGGTCGGCGATCACGCGCGCTAGGTCGAAGTCTGCTGTCTGGATGAGAACGCGTGGCATGGCGGGGTAGGCCGGGTTCATCGCACAGCGCCTAACCGCCAGTGACCGGCGGGAAAAAAGCCACTTCGGCACCCTCGCTCAGGCTGGCCGACTCCAAGCTCATCACCTGATTGAGCGCCATGCGCAGCGCCCGGCCGTGCGCCAGGCTGGCCGCATAAGCGCCACCGCGGGCGATCAAGTCCTCGCGCAGCGCCGCCAGCGTGGGCGCCTCGGTCTCCAGCGCCTCGGCCGACAGGCCGATGGTTTCGCGGATCGACGCAAAGTATTTGATGTGCACCTTCATGCCAGCAGCTCCGAAAAGGGGACAAAGCGCACCAGGTCGCCGTGGGCAATGGTTTGGCCCGACGGGTTGTTGACCAGGCCGTCGCCCCAGACGGCTGATGTCAGTACCCCGGAACTCTGGTTCTCAAACAGGTCCAACCCGCCTGCCTGGTTGCGCCGGGCGCGTAAAAATTCTTGCCTTTTATCGGCTTTGGGCCACGTGAAATGGGCCGGTAGTGCGATGGTTTCAGGAGCCAACTGGCTGACGCCCTGCAGTTTCAGCAAAAACGGCCGTACCAGCAGCAAAAAAGTGACAAAGCTCGACACCGGGTTGCCGGGCAGGCCGATGAAGTGGGCGTCTTGCACCCGGCCGTAGGCGAAGGGCTTGCCCGGTTTGATGGCGATCTGCCACAAATCAAGGCGACCCAGGGCCTGCACAGCGGGCTTGATGTGGTCTTCTTCGCCCACCGACACACCGCCGCTGGTCAAGATCAGGTCGTGCGATTGCGCAGCCGATTGCAGCGCAGCCAGGGTGGCATCGCGCCGGTCCGGCACGATGCCCAAATCGCTGACCTCACAGCCTAGCCGGTGCAGAAGCGCGCGCAGGAAAAAACGGTTGGAGTTGTAAATGCTGCCGGGTTTCATCTGCTCGGGCGCCACCTCACCAGGCATGACCAGCTCATCCCCGGTAGAAAACAGGGCCACGCGCGGCCGGCGCGCCACCTGCAAGCGGTCCAGCCCGATGCTCGCCGCCAGGCCGAGCGAAGCCGGTGTCAGGCGCGCACCGCGCGCCAGCACCACAGCGCCCCGTCTCACGTCCTCACCAGCCCGCCGGATCCACCGGCCCGGCTTGGGCAGGGTGTGCAAGCGGATGGCCGGCAGTTCGTCACCCTCGGCGGGCAGCAACTCACAGTCTTCCTGCATCACAACAGCGTCGGCGCCAGCGGGAATCGGGGCGCCGGTGAAGATCCGAGCGGCGCTACCAGCGGCCAGCGGCATGCCACCGGCGCCGGCAGCAATCCGTTGGCTCACCGGCAGCACCGGGCTCGGGCCGGCCAGATCGGCGCAGCGCAGCGCATAGCCGTCCATCGAGCTGTTGTCTTGCGGCGGCACCTGCAGAGCCGACACCAGGTCTTGTGCCAGCACGCGGCCGTCGGCATCAAAGGTCGACACCGCCTCCACATCAGCCAAGGGACGGGCGTGGCTCAGCAATTCGGCAAGAGCCTCATCGAGGGGCCGCAGCGGGGGCAGCGGCGGGCGGGGCGCAGTCATACAAATACCTCCGAGCGGTAGTCAAAGCGCGCCTGGTTGCTGACCAGCCAATGCGCTACCGCCTGCGGGTCGTTCAGGTCAAGCACTGGTCGCAACGTGGGCTGTGGTATGGCTTGCGGTGAGTCAGTGGCGAGCGCCACAATAAAGGGGTCATCGGGGTAGCGCGCCGGCTTGTCGGTGTCCGAGCGCCAGACCTCGATTTTCAACAGATCAGAGTCCTTGAAGCCCTCCACCAGCACCCAATCCACGCCCGCATAGAGTTCAGCCAGCAGCTGGTGCACCGTGAGCTGGGTTTCCTGCTCGAACTCGCGCAGCAGCGCCAGCCGGCGGTTGGAGGCGATCACGACCTCAAAGGCGCCCGCCTCGCGGTGCCGAAAGGTGTCTTTGCCAGGGTGGTCGATATCAAAGCGGTGGTGGGCGTGTTTGACCACCGACACCCGCAGCCCCTGCAGACGCAGCACCGGAATCAGCCGCTCCACCAGCGTGGTTTTGCCCGAACCGGAGTAGCCGGCAAAACCCACCACCTTCATGTGCAATACCTCTGGATGTAGGCCTTGACCATCTCGGCATCCGCCGCCATGCGGGTCAGGCGCTTGGGCAGGGCCTCGATGCCGATGAAGGCCGCCGGCCGCTCTGGTTCAAGCCCCAGGGCCTCGACCAGTGTGGCGGCAAATTTGATGGGCAAGGCGGTTTCAAGCACGATCATGGGCACACCGGGCTGCAGATGCTCACGCGCCACCTTCAGGCCGTCGGCGGTGTGGGTGTCAATCATCAGCCCCAGTCGGGCATGGGTGTCGCGAATCGTGGCCAAGCGATCGGCATGGGTGCTGCGGCCGCTGGCAAAGCCGTAGCGCGGCGCGGCCTGGGCAAACTGCGGGTCGGCGTGCAGGTCAAAACTACCATCACGCGCCAGCGTCTCGCCAAACAGCGCGCGCACCCGCGCGCCATCGCGGGCCAGCAGGTCGAACACAAAGCGCTCAAAGTTCGAGGCCTTGGAGATGTCCATCGACGGGCTGGAGGTCTCGTGCGTGTCGGCGCTGCCCCGCACCCGGTAGACCCCGGTGCGGAAAAACTCATCAAGCACATCGTTCTCATTGGTGGCCACCACCAGGCGGGCTATGGGTAAGCCCATCATGCGCGCTACATGGCCGGCGCAGACATTGCCAAAGTTGCCGCTGGGCACGGCAAAGCTGACCTCGTCAGTATTGGCATTGGTGACCTGGAAATAGCCAGCAAAGTAATACACCACCTGGGCGAGTAGCCGCGCCCAGTTGATCGAGTTGACGGTACCAATCTTGTACTGGCGCTTGAAAGCCAGATCGTTCGACACCGCCTTGACGATGTCCTGGCAATCGTCAAAAACCCCGGCTATGGCGAGATTGTGGATGTTGTCGTCCATCAGGCTGAACATCTGCGCCTGCTGGAACGGGCTCATGCGGCCTTCGGGGCTGGTCATGAAGACGCGCACGCCTTTTTTGCCGCGCATGGCGTACTCAGCGGCGCTGCCGGTGTCGCCACTGGTGGCGCCCAGGATATTAAGCTGCTCACCGCGTCGGGCCAGCTCGTACTCGAACAAATTACCCAGCAACTGCATCGCCATGTCCTTAAAGGCCAGCGTGGGGCCATTGGACAGCGCCTGTAGGTACAAGGGCGTGGGCTGGCCGGCCACCTCGGGCCGCTCGAGCTGCCTCAAGGGCACGATCGCCCGGGTACCAAATACCTTTTCGGTGTAGGTGCGCTCGCACAGGGCGCGCAGGTCAGCCGCCGGAATGTCGTCGATGTAGAGCGAGAGCAACTCGAAGGCCAGGGCCGCATAGCCCCGGGTCTGGTAAGTGCTACGCCAGCGGCCCAGCATGGCGGCGTCTACCTGCGGGTAATGCTCGGGCAGGTACAGGCCGCCGTCGGGCGCCAGGCCCTCCAGCAAAATGTCACAAAAGCGTTTGCGCTCAGGGTCGCCGCGGGTGGAGAGGTAACGCATTTCAGGCCAGCTCTTCCTTTCGTATCCGGGTGATTGGCGCCAGGACCGTACTGAGCGCCTGCATTTCAGCCAGCGCGGCGTTCATGCGGGCTTCCACGCAGTCATGGGTCAGGATGATCAGGTCGGTCTGGGTCGAACCCTCGCCACCCACCTCATCGGCTTCGCGCTGCAACACGGCGTCAATGCTGATGTCGGCCTGGGCCAGGATGCCGGTCACGCGGGCCAGCACGCCAGCCTGGTCGGCCACACGCAGGCGCAGGTAGTAGCTGGTCACCACCTCGCCCATCGGCAGCACCGGCAGTTCGGTCTTGGCCTGGTCCAGCGTGTGCGGCTGGAACGCCAGATGCGGCACACGGTTGAGAGGGTCCACCGTGTGCAGGCGGGTGATGTCCACCAGGTCGGCAATTACCGCGCTGGCGGTTGGCTCAGAGCCAGCACCCTTGCCATAGTGGAGGGTGGTGCCCACCGCATCGCCCTGCACCATCACGGCATTCATCGCGCCCTCCACATTGGCGATCAGGCGCTTGGCCGGCACCAGGCTCGGGTGCACCCGCAGTTCCACGCCGCGCGCTGTGCGTTTGGTAATGCCCAGCAGCTTGATGCGGTAGCCGAGCTGTTCGGCATATTTGATGTCGGCCGCGCCCAGTTGGGTAATGCCTTCGACATAGGCCCGGTCAAACTGCACCGGAATGCCGAACGCGATGGCCGACATGATGGTGATTTTGTGCGCCGCGTCCACGCCCTCGATGTCGAAGGTCGGGTCGGTCTCGGCATAACCCAGACGCTGGGCCTCTTTCAAAGCCACATCGAAATCCAGCCCCTTGTCACGCATCTCCGACAAGATGAAGTTGGTGGTGCCGTTGATGATGCCGGCGATCCACTCAATTCGGTTGGCAGTCAACCCTTCGCGCAGCGCCTTGATGATCGGGATGCCACCCGCCACAGCGGCTTCAAACGCCACCATCACGCCACGGGCTGAAGCAGCGGCAAATATCTCGGTGCCGTGCACCGCCAGCAGGGCCTTGTTGGCCGTGACCACATGCTTGCCCGAGGCAATGGCTTCGAGCACCAGCGTCTTGGCAATGCCGTAGCCGCCAATCAGCTCAATGACGATGTCAATCTCAGGGTTGGCAATCACCGCCCGGGCGTCGCCTACCACCTGCACGCCCTCCCCGGCCAGCGCCTGGGCCCGCGCCACATCCAGGTCAGCCACCATGGTGATCTCGATGCCGCGACCGGCACGCCGCCGGATTTCCTCTTGGTTGCGGCGCAACACATTGAAGGTGCCCGAACCCACCACGCCAATACCCAACAGGCCAACTTGAATCGGTTTCATATATTTCTTAGGTCAAATGAAGCTGCAAGCGAAGTCCATTGGACTTGGTTTGCTATTTACATCGTGGCAAATCAGGTGCCGTGCCGTTTGCGGTAGCCCGCCAGAAAACGCGCCACCCGGCCGATGGCCTCGCGCAGATCGTCCTCGTGCGGCAAAAACACAATGCGGAAATGGTCCGGCGCAGACCAGTTGAAACCGGTGCCCTGCACCAGCATCACGCGGGTTTCGCGCAGCAGTTCCAGAAAAAACAGGCGATCGTCCTCAATCGGGTAGATCGAAGGATCGAGCCGCGGAAACATATACAGCGCCGCTTGTGGCTTAACACAGCTCACGCCCGGAATGGCAGTGATCAGCTCGAAGGCCAGGTCGCGCTGACGGCGCAAGCGCCCACCCTCGCATACCAGGTCGTTGATGCTCTGGTAGCCGCCCAGGGCGGTCTGGATGGCCCATTGGCCCGGCACGTTGGAGCACAGTTTCATATTGGAGAGCATGTTCAGGCCCTCGATGTAGTCGCCAGCATTTTTCTTGTCGCCCGATACGATCATCCACCCGGCCCGGTAGCCGCAAGAACGGTAGCTCTTGCTCAGCGAGTTGAAGGTGAGCGTCAGCACGTCGCTCGACAGGCTGGCGATGGCCGTGTGGTGCACCCCGTCGTACAGCACCTTGTCATACACCTCGTCGGCCAGGATCACCAGGCCATGCTCGCGCGCAATCTTGATGATGCCCAACAACAGCGGCGTGTCGTACAGCACGCCGGTGGGGTTGTTCGGATTGATCACCACGATGCCCTTGGTGCGCGGCGTGATGCGGGCCCTGATGTCGTCCAGGCTGGGCATCCAGCCAGTGGCTTCATCGCACATGTAATGCACCGGGGTCGCGCCGGACAGGCTGGTCGCAGCGGTCCAAAGCGGGTAATCGGGCATGGGCAGCAGCAACTCGTCGCCGTTGTCCAGCAGGGCATTGGTGGCCATGGTGATGAGTTCGCTGGCGCCGTTGCCCAGGTAGATGTCGTCAAGCGTGACCCCGGCCACACCCTGCTTCTGGGTCTCGTGCATGACAGCCTTGCGGGCTGCGAAAATCCCTTTGCTGTCGGAGTAACCCGCCGAGTTGGGCAGGTTGCGAATCATGTCCTGCTGGATTTCCTCGGGTGCATCAAAGCCGAACACCGCCAAGTTGCCAATATTTAGCTTGATGATCTTCTGGCCCTCGTCTTCCATCTGGCGCGCAGCATCCATGATTGGCCCGCGGATGTCGTACAGCACATTGGCCAGCTTTGTCGATTTGAGAATGGGCTTCAAAGTCACTCCGGAACAGGGCCACTAGCGGCGAAACTTATAATTTGACCACAACTCCTCAGCGCCCCAGCCATCTCATATCAGCCTTCAGTGGCAGTCTGCTGCTGCGCAACATATGCCACTTTGATCAGCCCCACCATGAAAATACAACCCGACTTCATCAACGTGCAAGCTATCAGTGGCTATGGCTCGGGTTGGGTCGCAGTGGCCGGCGAAAAAATTAGTAGCAGTCTGGTGCTGAGTTCCACCGGAGAGCGCTTTGCCTGGAATTGCCGCGAGTTCGAGGACCTCGGCGCGGACCACTTTCGCCAGCTTGCTGCACTGAGCACCGAACTGGTAATTTTTGGCAGCGGCAGCCGGCTTCGATTTCCACCCCCTGAATGGCTCAAGCCCCTGTTTGAGCGGCGCATTGGCATCGAAACCATGGACACCCAAGCGGCTTGCCGGACCTACAACATCCTGGCCGCAGAAGGGCGACATGTGGCCCTTGCGCTGCTGCTCGAGGCCAGCCCCTGAGCCAAACCCTGCAGGCCCTAAGCCCAGCAGATTTGCGGTTAAAATTAAAGCTACTGCGGCAAGGCTTGAGCTGAAAACATCCCAAGCCCTCGAACCCGCCTAAATAGCGCCTCCAGTCACACGAGATAAAAAAACCATGGCGATTGTTGTCAACAAGCTCATCCCTGAATTCGATGCCAATGCGACAAGCGGCGTCAAAGTATCGAACACCTCGCACCTCGGAAAAATAGTCATTCTGTATTTTTATCCCAAGGACAATACGCCGGGCTGCACCACTGAGGCCATGCAATTTCGCGATAAATACAAAGAATTCACCAAGGCCGGTGCCACCGTCTTCGGTGTGTCGCGCGACAACATGCGTTCCCACGATGAATTCAAACTCAAACTAGAACTGCAGTTTGAGTTGATTGCCGACACCGAAGAAAAAATGTGCCATATGTTCGGTGTCGTCAAAAATAAAATCATGTACGGAAAGAAAGTTAAGGGCATAGAGCGCAGCACGTTTTTGATCGGTGCCGACGGCACGCTCAAGGGAGAGTGGCGTGGGCTCAAAGTGCCAGGCCATGTTGACGATGTGCTCAAGGCCGTCAAAGACCTCAAAAAGGTGCCCGCTGCGGCCTGATTGAAACGGGCATCGGATGGCCTGATGCTTTGTCTTGGGGCTCGTGCATAATGATTCGCATGCCCTTGCAAACCGAGTTCGCCCAACACCAGCCGCCCGCATATGGGCGGCTTTTTTATTCCGCACAGGCCAAGCAGCCGAACCGGGCTGAACTCTTGGCTCAACCTATTCTCACTTCCAACCCACCCCCAGATGCCACTGCCCTCACCCCCAGCCAAACGCGCAGCTTTGCTGAGCGATCAAGCCTATGACCTTCCCGCGCGCGCTACGTCCAATGCAGCCCACACAGATTCGCCAGATGCCGACCTAGGCAGCAGGCTCAACTTGGTTGAGCAGGGGCCGCTAAACAGGCAGCTTGGGCCGGATGCAGATGGCGGCGAAGCCCGACCTAAAGCGCAGCTGGCGCGCAACCGAGCCAAGACCCCCCCAGCAGCGCCAAGCCTGGCAGCGCTGCCTAGCGCTGCGCTGCGCCAAGTGCCGGCCAGCGCCAACCGGAGCCGCAAACCCAAACACAGCGGGCCGCCAAAGCTGTTTGTGCTCGACACCAATGTGCTTCTGCATGACCCGATGTGCCTGTTCCGCTTTGAAGAACATGATATTTTTCTGCCGATGATTGTCCTGGAGGAACTCGACGGCCATAAAAAGGGAACAACCGAAGTGGCACGCAATGCGCGCCAAACCAGCCGCACACTTGACGTATTGGCCGGCCACCAGGGGGGCGACATAGGCAATGGCTTGCTGCTCAACACCACCGGGCATCGCGAGGCCAAAGGCAAGCTTTTTTTCCAGACACAGGTGCTCAACTACGCCCTGCCCAGCAGTTTGCCCCAGGGCAAGGCAGACAACCAAATCCTCGGGGTAGTTGACGCCCTGCGACAACAGCATGCGCCGCGCGAGGTGGTGCTGGTGTCCAAGGACATCAATATGCGGGTCAAGTCCCGCGCGCTCGGCCTTGCCACTGACGACTACCAGAACGACAAAACCCTGGAAGACGGCGACTTGCTGTATTCGGGCTCCATGGCCCTGCCGGCAGATTTCTGGACCACCCACGGCAACACTGTAGAGAGCTGGCAGCAGGGTCTCTACACTTTTTATCGCATCACCGGCCCGATCGTGCCGAGCCTGCTAATCAATCAACTGGTCTATTTTGAGGCACCCGGCGAGCCCAGCCTGTATGCCAGGGTGACTGAAATTCGCGGCATGACCGCAGTGTTCAAAACCCTCAAAGACTACACCCACCTGAAGAACGCAGTCTGGGGCATCACCACCCGAAACCGCGAGCAGAACTTTGCCATGAACCTGTTGCTCGACCCGGAAATTGACTTCGTCACACTGACCGGCACAGCGGGCACCGGCAAGACTTTGATGGCGCTGGCCTCCGGGCTGACTCAGGTGCTGGATGATCGCCGTTACACCGAGATCATCGTCACCCGGGCCACCGTGAGCGTGGGCGAAGACATCGGCTTTTTACCGGGCACCGAGGAAGAAAAAATGGGCCCCTGGATGGGCGCTCTGGACGACAACCTAGAGGTGCTCGGAAAAACCGATACCAGTTCTGGCGAGTGGGGCCGGGCTGCGACCAATGAGCTGATCCGCAGCCGAATCAAGATCAAGAGCATGAACTTCATGCGGGGTCGCACTTTTCTGAACAAGTACGTGATCATCGACGAGGCACAAAACCTCACGCCCAAGCAAATGAAGACCCTGATCACCCGCGCTGGACCCGGTACAAAAATCATTTGCATGGGCAACTTGGCGCAAATCGACACGCCCTACCTCACCGAAGGTTCCTCGGGCCTGACCTTTGCTGTTGACAAGTTCAAGGGCTGGGCGCACGGCGGGCACATCACGCTGGCTCGCGGGGAACGCTCACGGCTGGCAGACTTTGCCAGCGAAGTGCTTTAGCCCTGGCCGGCGCTTAAAAGTCGCCAGCACCCGACGCCAAGCTCTCAAACTTGGTGATTGGCTTCAGAAAAGCGAGCTTGATCATGCCGGTTGGCCCATTGCGCTGCTTGGCAATGATGATTTCAGCAACGCCGGGTTCTTTGCAGGCCTCTTTGGTGTAGTACTCGTCGCGGTAGATGAACATGACGATGTCGGCATCCTGCTCGATAGCGCCTGACTCCCGCAAATCACTCATCATGGGCCGCTTGTCCGGGCGCGTCTCCACGCTGCGGTTGAGTTGGGACAAGGCAATCACCGGGCATTGCAATTCTTTGGCCAGCATCTTCAGGCCACGGGAAATTTCGCCCAACTCGGTCGCGCGATTTTCGCCATCGTTGCTCGAGCCGCTCATGAGCTGCAAATAGTCCACCACGATCAGGCCAAGTTTTCCGCATTGGCGCGCCAAGCGTCGTGAGCTAGCACGCAGTTCGCCAGAGCTTAAGCCAGCCGATTCATCAATGTGGAAAGGAATGCTGCGCAGTTTTTCAATCGCCTCTGTCAGGCGCGGCCACTCATCGTCGGTAAGTTTTCCGGTGCGAAGATGACTTTGGTCAATACGGCCAATCGAGCCAACCACGCGCACAGCCAACTGGGCCGCACCCATCTCCATCGAAAACACGGCAACCGGCAAACCCTCATTGAGCGCCACATGCTCGGCAATATTGATGGCCAAGGCAGTCTTGCCCATCGAAGGCCGGGCAGCCAAAACGATCAAGTCGCCAGCCTGAAAGCCAGCAGTCAGGCGATCGAGGTCATAAAAGCCGCTGGGAACTCCGGTCACATCGTTCGGGTTGTCCGCCATCTCCTGGACCCGGTCCATGAGTTTCACCACCAGCGTCTCCATGGCCTGGAATCCCTGCTTGGTGCGGGCACCTTCTTCGCCGATATTGAAGATTTTCTGCTCGGCTTCGTCGAGGATGGTGGCGACCGGCCTCCCCCTCGGGTTGAAGGCACTCGTCGAGATCTCGTCGCTGGCACTCACCAGCTTGCGCAAAATACCCCGCTCACGGACGATCTCGGCGTAGCGCCGGATATTGCCTGAGCTAGGCACATACTGGGCCAGAGAATTGAGATAAGCCAGCCCGCCGATCTCTTCGGCCTTACCCTGATTTTGTAAGTGCTCAAACACCGTGATCACATCGGCAGGTTTTGCCGAATTCACCAGTGCTCCGATGGCGCCAAACACCAGGCGGTGCTCAAAGCGGTAGAAATCACTCTCGGTGAGCAGGTCAGAGACCCGGTCCCAGGAACTGTTGTCGAGCAACAAGCCCCCGAGCACGCTCGATTCAGCCTCGGCAGAATGCGGCGGAACCCGCAACTGGGCCAGCTGTCGGTCCAGGCCATAGTCTTCATCGACGGCAGAAAGTACGGCTGACATGGTGTTTCCTTTTTGTTTTGGATCTTATGTCAGACCAGGCCAAACGTCGAGTGACAAGCTGGGCAAAACCGCTTGGCAAGCTGTGGAAAAGCTGTTGAAAGCAGGCGAATAATCGAAAAAAAACCGCCCAGGCAAACGCCCAGGCGGCTTGGACTCTCTTCGGCGCTTCGTCAGGCGGTTTCGCCGTAGACTGATACCTTGATTTCAACCACGACGTCGGTGTGCAGGGCCACACTGACCGCGCTGTCGCCGACCACCTTGATGGGGCCGTTGGGCATACGAATTTGCGCCTTGCTCAGCTTGTAACCAGTTTTGCTGAGTTCCTCGGCAATATCCCCATTGGTGACCGACCCGAACAGCCGTCCGTCAACACCAGCTTTTTGGGTCAGCTTGAAGGTTGAACCGGCCAGCTTGGCGCCTAAGGCCTGCGCCTCAGACAAGCGGGACAGGGCAGCTTTTTCGAGTTCCAGACGGCGGACCTCGAACTCTTGCTTGGCCGCAGCAGTGGCCCGGCGCGCCCGACCTTTCGGGATCAGAAAGTTACGCGCGTACCCGTCTTTGACACGGACGATCTCACCAAGATTACCAAGGTTTACGACTTTGTCGAGCAGAATGATTTGCATGATGGCCTTCCTTAGATTCTGTGCTGATCGCTATAGGGCAACATGGCAAGAAAGCGAGCGCGCTTGATTGCTGTGTTGAGCTGGCGTTGGAAAATTGCCCGCGTACCGGTCAGGCGTGCCGGAATGATCTTGCCGTTTTCAGCGATGAAATCACGCAGGGTGTCGATGTCTTTGTAGTCGATTTCCTCGACACCTGTCACTGTGAACCTGCAAAAGCGCTTGCGCTTGAAGAGCAGGTTTTGGGCTGGGCGCTTGGGGCGCTTGTCTTTGTTGTTGAATCTTTTTGGTCCGGGCATGATGGACTCCTTGAAAAAATGTGTACGTTATGAACTAACTGAAATCTTGCAGATGAAACACCAACTGTCGGCCTTTGAGGGGAGTGGCTAGAAAACCACTAAAGCTCCAATTGCTACCAATACTCTGCCGCACCAGCCTCTCGGCAATGACACCAAACGCTACGGCCTTGACGGTGGCTTTAACCACCCTGGCCTGCCCCGCTTCGGTCACGCTTGACTCATGCTCAAGCACCAGATTGAGCGCTGGCAAACCGGCCGGTGTGTAACGCATCGCAGCAAGCGACACCACGCTGGCGGTCAGTAGCAGTTGGTTGGCAATCGGTTTCTACCCTCAGTTGGCGCGCCGTGGATCAGGCATGGTACTCGGCATGCTGGGTTTTGCGTGCATCTTCACGCTCCACCGTACGCATCATGGAAGATGGGCCGGTATCGGCTTTTTTCCGGAGTACCGTGAGGTGGCGCAGCACCGCATCATTGAACTTGAATGCGTGTTCGAGTTCGTCCATGACGGCTTGGTTGGCCTCGATATTCACACACAGATAATGGGCCTTGGCGAGTTTATTGATCATGTAGACCAACTGCCGGCGGCCCCAGTCTTCGACCCGGTGCACTTTACCGCCGCCAGCGGTAATCATGCCCTTGTAACGCTCCAGCATGGCTGGAACTTGCTCGCTCTGATCCGGGTGAATCATGAGGATGATTTCATAATGACGCATCGATACTCCTTGTGGATAGCCCAGAACGGGCCGGTAAACCACCCCCAGCGTCTAAATTGAGGTGTGGTAAGGCGAAGCCCGCGATTATAGGCCAGCAGCCTGTGCTCCTCGCCCATCCGCCAAGGTCGCATGGCACTGGCGTCTTCTCAGGACGCTTTAGCGCTGCGCCGCAGCCCTGGGGCGCGGCAGCAGGCTGAGCAAAATAACCGCGGCAAAGCCTGAAAGGACGCCAAAAACGCCGGCCGACACCGGCTGTATGCCAAACCACAGGCCGCTGCCTTGCAAGCCCAGAGCCGACCTGACCGGCGGTGCATTGATGACCATGTAGTACACCGTCACCCCCAGGCCGCTGAGCATGCCAACAGTTGCCGCATGGTGGCTGGTTCGGTGCCAAAAAATGCCCAGCACCATGGCCGGCACAAAGGCCGCAGCTGCCAAAGAAAAAGAGGCGGCCACCAGATACAGAATGTTGGCGGGACGTTGCGCGGCCACATAGGCGGCCACCAGGGCCACCAGCAGCAGAGCGAACTTGGACAGCATCACCCGGCGCGCCGCGCCGGGGCGGTCAGTGCCGCCTTGGTAAAACATGTCGTGCGCCAGCGCATTGCCAATGGTGAGCAACAGACCATCGGCGGTTGACAGGGCTGCTGCCAAACCGCCCGCGGCGACCAGACCGGAAACCACATAAGGTAGGCCGCCTAGCTCAGGCGTGGCGAGCATCACGATGTCGGCACCGATGCGCAACTCTGCAAACTGCAAGATGCCATCGCCATTGGCATCATCCACCGAAATCAGGGTTGAGTCGACCCGCGCCCACTGCGCGATCCAGGCCGGCAAGGCGTCAAAGGGCTGCCCGACCAAGTGGCTCATCACCTCAAACTTCACCAAAACCGCCAAGGCAGGCGCCGAGACATACAAAATGGCAATGAAGAACAAAGACCAGGCCACCGAGCTGCGGGCCTGCGCCACCGTGGGCGTGGTGTAGAAACGAGTCAGCAAATGGGGCAGGCCGGCGGTACCCACCATCAAACAAAACATCAGCGCCAAGAAATTCCGGCGCGACAACTCAAAAGCTGCCTGCTCCTCAGGTGAACCCTGCGGATCACCGGCGAAAGGCTGGGCATGTAGCGACATGCCTGCCAGCGGCCGGGCCCGCTCCAGACAGTCTTGCATAGCCCGCGTCCAGGTTTCACGCGCCGCTGCAGCATCGCGCGGCAAAGCCGCCAAGGCGCGCCGCGCGGTAAGCAGCGCAGAATCGTCTGCTGGCTGCGCCTGGAGTTGACGGATTTTCTCGCGCTGTGCGCTGCGATCAGCTTCCAGGGACGCCTCAACATCGCGCAACTTGGCAGCCAATTCAGCGGCCCGGCGAGCATACACACGGCCAACCTCCCGCTCGGCGTCGGAATTCAGAAGTTGCTGCTCGAGCACGGCGATTTTTTGCAACTGTTGGCCATACACAAAGGGCGCCAGCGGATTACCAAGCTGCTTGTAGGCCAGCCAAGAGACCGGGATCAAGAATGCCAGAATCAACACCACATACTGGGCCACTTGGGTCCAGGTGACGGCCCGCATGCCGCCCAGAAAGGAGCAAACCAAAACCCCGCCCAGGCCGAGCAAAATGCCGATTTCAAATTGCACGCCGGTGAGGCGCGAAGTGATCAAGCCAACGCCATAAATTTGGGCTACGACATAAGTGAATGAGCACAAAACCGCAGCAAAAGCGGCAATCAGACGGGGCCAGCGACCACCAAAACGCAGGCCAAAGTAATCCGGCACGGTGTACAGCCCCAATTGCCGCAGGTAGGGCGCAACCAACAGCGCCAACAGGCAAAAGCCGCCAGTCCAGCCCAGTACATAGACCAGCCCACCGGGTTGCAAGCCAGTGCCCGAAAAACCTTGCAAATACAGCCCTCCGGCCATGCTGATGAAGGAGGCCGCACTCATCCAGTCGGCTGCCGTGGCCATGCCGTTGTACACCGGCGGAATCGCCCGGCCGGCAACGTAATACTCTTCAGACGAAGAGGTGCGGCTATAGAAGCCAATGCCCGCATACAGCACCAGGGTCGCCAATAAGAATGCGGCGCCCACCCAGACTTTTTTCAAGCCCCATTGCTCGGCAAGCGCCAGTCCAAGCAAAAAAAGCAGCAAACTGACAACATAGACAGCAAAGCGGCGATTCAGCCCCATCACATAGTTTGGGTAGTTGGCGTCCAGGGGTTCGGCCGCTGGCTCACGGCGGTTGGCATGCCAGGCGAACCCGGCGACGATGACAATGAACACAAACACACTGCCCTGGGCCGCCAGCCAAAAGCCCAGCGGCCAACCGGCTAGGCTGCTGTGCAAGTCGCGGGCAAAAAAAACTACGCCAAAGGAGGCAGCGAACCAGGCAAGCAACAGCCAAGCGTGCACCCCCATAACCGTCGCCAAGGGACGGTCAGGCGGTATGCCGGACACCGGGTGGATTACCATGGCGGCATCATGGCACCATCGCCAGGCCGCTTCAATAGGTGTTTTCTATTGGTCTGCCAATTGTTTCCAGGTGGCGATCACCGAGTCCGGATTTAGCGAAATCGAAGAAATACCAGCCCGGCTGAGCCACTGGGCAAAGTCTGGGTGATCGCTGGGCCCCTGACCACAGATACCAACATATTTACCGCTCGCCTTGCAAGCTTCAATCGCCATGGTGATCAGTGCGGTCACCGCCGGGTCGCGTTCGTCAAAATCAGCTGCCAGGAGCGCCAGGCCGGAGTCCCGGTCCAGCCCCAGGGTGAGTTGGGTGAGGTCGTTGGAGCCAATGGAAAACCCGTCGAAATACTGCAAAAACTCATGCGCCAGGATGGCATTGCTGGGAATCTCGCACATCATGATGAGCTGCAGGCCGTCCTGGCCGCGTTTGAGTCCATGTGCTGCCAGCAGTTCGGTCACCCTGCGCGCCTGCTCCAGGGTTCGCACAAAGGGCACCATCACCTGCACATTGTCTAGGCCCATGTCTTTGCGCACACGTATGAGGGCCTCGCATTCCATGGCAAATGCTTCGCCAAAATCAGCGCTGATGTAACGCGAGGCGCCGCGAAAACCCAGCATGGGATTTTCCTCTTCGGGCTCATAACGGCTGCCGCCAATGAGTTTTCGGTATTCATTGCTTTTGAAATCTGA
Organism: Rhodoferax sp. OV413; assembly: GCA_945861195.1. Classification (GTDB taxonomy): domain Bacteria; phylum Pseudomonadota; class Gammaproteobacteria; order Burkholderiales; family Burkholderiaceae_C; genus Rhodoferax. The sequence continues at coordinate 3,553 of CAMATS010000007.1, read as the reverse complement.
CAAGCGCACGATCACCGGCTTGGGCCAGAAGGCAGCAGCTATGGTGGCAACACCTTCTGCCACACGGTCAACATAAAAGGCTCGGGGCGAGGCATGGCCGCGTGCTACCGACTCCACCGCTTTTTTCAGATCGACATCGATGTTAGGGTAGTCCAAAATCGCTTTGGGATGGACGCCGATGTTGTTGTTGATGATGAACTCCAGACGCGCCAGGCCAACACCTTCATTGGGCAGTTGGCAGAAATCGAATGCCAGTTGCGGGTTGCCCACATTCATCATGATCTTCAGGCCAATCTCCGGCATCAGCCCGCGTTGCACCTCAGAGACTTCGGTCTCCAGCAGGCCGTCGTAAACAAAGCCCGTATCTCCTTCGGCACAACTGACCGTCACCAGCATTCCGTCTTTGAGCAGTTCGCTGGCCTGGCCGCAGCCCACCACGGCTGGAATACCCAACTCGCGGGCGATGATGGCAGCATGGCAGGTACGCCCGCCACGGTTGGTCACAATCGCGGCGGCCCGCTTCATCACCGGCTCCCAGTTCGGGTCGGTCATGTCTGCAACCAGCACGTCACCGGCTTGGACCTGATCCATATCAGCGATGTTGTGGATCACCCGCACCGGCCCGGTGCCAATTTTTTGGCCAATCGCCCGGCCTTCGACGATGACCGCGCTCTTGCTCTTGAGTTGGTAGCGGTATTCGACCTTGCCGGCAGCCTGGCTCTTCACGGTTTCGGGCCTGGCTTGCAGCACATAGAGTTCGCCGTCCAGACCGTCCTTGCCCCATTCAATGTCCATCGGGCGACCATAGTGCTGCTCGATCAGCAGGGCCTGTGTGGCGAGTTTTTCGAGATCGCTGTCGCTCAAAGAGTAGCGGTTGCGCAATTCGGTGGGCACATCAACGGTTTTGACCAGCTTGCCCGTGTCCGCTTTTTCGACTGGGCTGGCAAACTGCATCTGGATCAGCTTGGAGCCCAGATTTCGCCGGATTACAGCTCGTTTCCCAGCTCTGAGCATAGGCTTGTGAACATAAAACTCATCTGGGTTAACGGCACCCTGGACCACAGTTTCTCCGAGGCCGTAGCTCGAGGTGATGAAGACCACCTGATCAAAACCGGATTCAGTGTCGATGGTAAACATGACACCGGATACGCCCAGGTCAGAGCGCACCATGCGCTGAATGCCGGCACTCAGCGCCACATCATGGTGGGCATAGCCCTTGTGCACCCGGTAGCTGATGGCCCGGTCGTTGTAGAGGGAGGCAAACACTTCGCGAATCTTGTTCAGGATATCGTCAATGCCCAACACGTTGAGAAAAGTTTCCTGCTGCCCGGCAAACGAGGCATCGGGCAGATCTTCCGCCGTGGCGGAAGAGCGCACCGCAAAAGATGCCTCTTCTGCACCGCCATGCAGGACTTCAAAGGCCCGGCGGATCGCCTGCTCCAAGTCGGCCGGAAACGGCTGCGCTTCGACCATGGCGCGAATATCGGCTCCAGTTTGGGTGAGTGCGCGCACATCGTCGGTATCCAAGCCTGCCAAGCGGGCCTTGATGCGGGCATCAAGGCCGGCCCCGGCCAAAAAGTGCCGAAAGGCCCAGGCGGTAGTGGCAAAACCAGTAGGCACCTTGATCCCGGTAGGCAACTGGGAAATCATTTCGCCCAGGCTGGCGTTTTTACCGCCCACCTCCTGGACGTCGCTCATTCTCAGATGTTCAAATGGGACGACCATGGCGGTCGGGCTGAAGAGTGCAGACATGAAAAAACTCCAGAAGTTGAAATCGGTGCGCCAGGGCCAATCAGCGCTGCTGACAGGCTGCGGGCGGCAATGTCCAGAGTCTGCATGCGCGCGTGCTTGGCTCGGTCAGTTGTGGACATGGTGGAATTTGGGCGGTGTGCAACTCATTGTAGGGGCCGCTCCAGACGACAATCCACCACCATCCCAGCCAGCAAGCCCGCCCAAAAAAACCAAACTGGCAGCAACCAAAGGCTGCAAAGCATCATGCCCAATCGCACCGTATTTTTTATCTCTGACGGCACTGGCATCACAGCGGAAACCTTTGGGCGAGCCATACTGGCCCAATTTGAGACCAAGTTTCGCCAAGTTCGCATGCCCTTCATGGATTCGGTTGACAAAGCACACCAGGCGGTGCGCCAAATCAACCATGCTTTGGTGGTTGATGGCAAAAAACCAATCGTCTTCACCACCCTGGTCAATGCAGAAATACTCCAAGTCATTCGCGATGGCTGCCAGGGCATGCTGCTCGACATGTTTGGCACTTTTGTGCAGCCCCTTGAGGCCGAATTGCAAGCCACCTCCAACCACCGCATCGGGCGCTTTAGCGATGCCAGCAAAAGCAAGGAATACCAGTCACGCATCGAAGCCATCAATTTTTCGCTGGCCCATGATGACGGCCAGTCCAACCTTGATCTGGAGCAATCTGATGTGATCCTGGTGGGGGTCAGCCGAAGCGGGAAAACACCGACCTCGCTTTACCTGGCCATGCAATACGGATTAAAGGCGTCGAATTACCCTCTGATTCCCGAAGACTTCGAGCGCCAGCACCTGCCCATCGTTCTCAAAACACACCAGTCCAAATTATTTGGCCTGACCATTCAGGCCGAGCGCTTGAGCGACATCCGAAAAGAACGCCGCCCCAATTCAATCTATGCCTCTTTGGAGAACTGCCGCATGGAGGTGCGCGAGGCCGAATCCATGATGCGCCGCAGCGGCATCCGTTGGCTGTCCACCACGACTAAGTCGATCGAAGAGATAGCCACCACCATCCTGCAGGAGATACACCCCGAGAGGCTCAACTTTGAGTGAGTAAAACAGCAGCCCTGGAAACCCGACCGCTGTGGCCAGGGTCGGCCCATCAGGCCTGCCTACAATATTTGCTTCCACGCAAGTAGCCAGGAGTACCCAACACTATGCTGAAGTTTTTCTACAACGCCGCCCCCAACCCGATGAAGGTTGCCCTGCTGCTTGAGGAGTTAGGCCTGCCCTACGAGGCGGTGCCGGTAGATACCCGCAAGGGCGAACAGTTCTCGGCTACGCTGCTGGCCGTCAACCCAAACGCCAAAGTACCAGCGGTCAAAGACGGCGATGTCATCCTTTTTGACAGCAACGCCATCTTGTTGTTCTTGGCCGAGCGCGCCCAGCGCTTTGTCTGCACCGACCTGCACAGTGCACAGCGGGCTCAAACCCTGTCTTGGCTGATGTTCATTGCCAGCGGCATTGGTCCTTTTTCAGGCCAGTCGGTGCACTTTCGGCATGTGGCACCCGAGCCCAAAGTCTATGCCCTGAACCGCTATGACTACGAGGCACACCGCCACTGGCAGGTGCTCGAAGACCACCTAGCCACGCGGGAGTACATGGTGGGCCAAGGCTACAGCATCGTCGACATGGCCTTTTGGGCCTGGGCCCGTCTTTTGCCCTATGTCTTGGGCACAGCCGAGGCCACTTGGCAGCGCTACCCCCATTGCAAACGACTGCTCGATGTGGTGGCTGCCCGACCCGCCGCCCAAGCCGCCGAAGCACTGCGCAACCGGCACGCTTT